>CBEVGD010000091.1:0-7140 GCA_965549355.1 uncultured bacterium
CGTTAGCATGAGAATTGTCAATACACATGTTGTAATTCTTTATATTCTTTATAAGTTTCTTTACCGGATCGCTAATGGCCGGATGGCTGCTTATCGTACTTTCGCTTGCCGGCATCGGTTTCTCCGGACAGATCATATATGGTATAAGTGCGATGTTTTTTATCTTCTATATATATAATTTTATGTCGAGAAAGTTCAGGAGCAGGGAGAGAAAAAGCATCAATAGGCTTGGCAGGGATATAAATATCGCAAGGGAGTCAAGAAGGATAAAAGATAAGGAAGTACCTGCTAAGATAAAGGAATCTTCGGAGCTGGCCGAGGTACCTATTATCGGAGAACCACTCCCTGCAGATGAGAACAGGTCCGGAGAAAGCAGGACGGGCCGGATACTTTTCATAATATTTACTGCGCTTATTATAATAAATTTCCTGATAGTGGTATTTCTGACTGTGCTTTTTCCGATAAGGTTCTGGGATGCAATATCATGCTGGAGCTTCAAGGGGAAGGCATTCTTTATAGATGGGATCATAAATAACTTTTATACTGCCCATGATTACGGCTTTTCACATCTTTCATATCCATTGTACCTGCCGCTCATGCAGACATGGATCCTGTCCTGGATGGGGGAGGTAAATGAAAATCTGCTAAAAATCATTTTCCCTCTCTTCTATTCATCCCTTCTTTTCACCCTGTACTATCTTTTCAGGCAGAAGGTGAAAAAGCTTCTTTCGATAATATTTGTATTCATCATATCGGTCCTTCCCGTAATAGTGGACCATGGCTATATAGAGTATTCAAATCTGCTGTTCTCTGTGGTAATACTTATTGCTGTATATTTCTTCTACCTGGCAGAGATCATGAAAGGCAAGACGAGCTTTTTCATATTATCGGCTATCTTCTTTTCCATCATGGCCCTGACAAGGAGCGAGGGGATCATCTATGTGATCCTCTTTATTATTATAAATCTTTTTCTCTTCATATGCGGGATTTTAAAGAAAGACAGATTGTCCAAAAACCTTTTGAACCTTCTCATGCCGCTTGCAGTATTTGCCATATTCCTTATTCCATGGTATCTGCTGAAGATAAAGCTGGGCCTTCCTTTTATAAGTACGGAATGGAGAGACTTTATAAGCGGGGGTATCGCGGGTATTAGGATATCAGGCTTTCGTGAAGCAGCTTCCATTCTGGGATCCCAGTTAATACTATCCATATATGATTCCACAAGAGCAGTTTTCGGTTCATTTTATGGGCCCGTATGGATATTGATGGCAGCAGCCATGTTTCTAAGCTTTAAAAAGCATTTTAGGGATTTTGGCTGGATATTTTTTATCTTTCTATTTGCCGGCTTTGCAAGCATATTTATATCTCTTGCCCTGATAGACGACTTTGCAAATTCTACTGAAAGGTATATACTTCATCTTTTGCCTGCTGCATATTACTGGATAATGTCAAATTCGATAGGGAAAAATCTGGATATAAGGTGATATATATTTTAAATCTGCAGAAAGGATGAATAGTAAAATATGAGCTGGCCGGCGATCACAATAATATGCGGAGCAGCATTATTGCTGGCCGCTTTCCTCATATATATATACAGATTTGAGCCTGTAAATTTCGGCCTTACAGATACCAGGATAAATATATCGACAGGGAAGGCCGGAAAAAAGGAAGAAAAGCTTCTTACAATACTGCACCTTTCAGATTTTCACCTGAGAAGGACCTTTAAGGGAAGAAGGCTATTCGACTTCATCGGGACCCTTAAAAGTGAAGAATATGATCTCATATTCATAACGGGCGATATGGTGGAAAACACCAGTGATGCAGACTACCTTGCCGAGATGCTTTCTCCTCTTAGAGCCAGGCATGGAAAGTATGCCGTACTTGGCGTTCATGACTATTATAATAAGGCATTCTATGAATTTGCCAGAAATATGTTCAGGAGAAAGAAGAGCTATAGGGGCGCAAATGATATTGGGGAACTGAGTAAAAAGCTAAAAACAGTAGGAATTGAGATCCTATGCAATGAGAGCAAGATACTTAAGACGGCCGGCATGGGTATTGGAGATATCGAGATAATAGGTCTTGATGATCCTGTCATTGATAAGCTGGATCTAAAAAGAGCCTTCCGGGAGATCGATCATTTGAAAGAGGGTGAAATAATCGATGGCTCAAGCTACAGAGAGATAAGTAGCGAGCTCTTTGATATGGATGGCATGCGCACGCACAGGCTTAATAGGGAAGGACATTTGAGGCTGGCCCTTCTTCACACTCCGGATTCCCATGTTCTTGCCACTCTTCACAAAAAAGATGTTGATATCGTATTTTCGGGCCACACTCATGGTGGACAGGTAAGGCTTCCGCTTATTGGTGCAATAATATCGGGATGCAGGATAAAGACCGCATTTGCATCCGGTCTCTTTTATCTGAAGAAAATGGTGCTTTTTATATCAAGGGGCCTGGGCGAGGGGAAGTATTCACAGTTTAGATGCTATTGCCCGCCTGAAGCTGTAAGGATATCTATTTACAGGACAGATTAAGCCTGTAGAAAACTTTTAGCTACTCTTATATAATAGTCTAATATTTTTAGCTTTAATTTTTTGAGAGATTTTTTAGAAAGGCAATTAGAAATGAAAATAAACAATGGACCGAATCTGATACTTATGATCATTATGGCTGCGGTGCTTGCAGCAGCCCTTGCTTTTGCCGGCGGCTGCAGGGATAAAAATACGGCCGCGGATCAGGAAAGCGCCGGTCAGAAGGAAGCCGCAGAGCAGACCGAAGAAACTGAACTTATTGATGAAGAGGAAAGCGCTGGAGAAGAGGAAATCCAGAACGGGGAGCAGGAGGAAGAGGAAAGCTCTGAAGAGGTAAAAATACCGGAAGAGATAAGCTCGGAAATAGAGGAAGCTGATAGTTATTTTGATGGCGGGATGTATGTAGAGGCAATTAAGGGATACAGGAATGCTCAGAGAGTCATCGAAAATTCCGGACTGCCAGCCGATAAGAAGGCAGAGCTTCTGGAAAGTATAGATGGAAATTATCAGGAAGCTTCAAATATCTCTGATACTGCAATGATGCATCACAGCAGTGCCATGACACTGATATATGAAAAAAGGTTTGAAGAGGCAAAAGCGGAGCTTGAGGCAGCGCTTGCCATATATCCAAAATACCAGACTGCTATAGATGCCCTGGATTCGCTTGAAGCTTTAATGGGTCTCAAGTAGAATCCATATAGGGCATATTATTATTTAAGAATACATGAAGGACAGGCAGGAACATCATGGCTAAATTGAGCGGGGGATGCCCCGGGCAGAATACAGCATTTCTGAAAGATTTTAAGACCAATGTCGTACCATGTCCCAAATGCGGCCATGAAGTAGAATTCTTTGCGGATGAGAGAAAGGTAAAGTGTCCGAAATGCCACAATAATATCTTCAAGGTAAATCCTCAGATAATAAAATATGATGGCGGCAAGCTGACCTTCAGCGGGACCGATAAAAGCTGCCTGGACTGGTGCGGAGGATGCCTGAACAAGAGAGATTACCAGGATATAGAAGAAAACAATAAAAGGATAGGGGCCAAAAAAGAAGATCTTAAAAAGCTTATAAAATCAATCGGTCCGGGAGACAGTATTGTGGTAGATTTCTTTATAGAGGCTTTTAAAAAGAGCATAAATTCCCCGAAGCTTATAGATGACAGGATATTCGATTCTCTGTCTGTGAGCGATCCCGGCCTGTTTGTAAAGGCAAGGAATTATTATCTAAATTTTTTAAATGAATAATTATCACGCTATAGGATATTTTTTAAAAAAGAACCGTGTTTAAGAAGACAATAAAGAAAAAACGCAAGTATCGGCTTATAAGGTTTGTCGCTACGGTCTTTTTAGGAGTCCTGATCGGATTTCTTATTTTCTATAATATAGACAATCCAGGATTTTTGAGGAGCCTCTTTGATCGCGGAGAGGCCCGTGATGCGGAAAATGCCCGGATAGAGACAGAGATAGAAAATGTGAAGGAAGAAGTCCCCACCGAAAGTCCCGGGGAAAGCACTGATCCGGGCGGGCTCTCATTATGGCAGAGGATAATGGCATTTTTTGAGAGGGGGAGCGACAAACCTGAAAGCGGAGAAAGCTATCCTGCAATGCTTTCGATAAATATCTACTTTGCAAGGACCGGACAGGAGAAGAACCTTGCGGCAGAAGAGAGGAGAATCATTGCGGGAAATCCCGGAAATGCTCTTAGTAATGCTATGAAGGAACTCCTCAGGGGCCCTCTTATGAGCTACTACTTCCCGGTCATACCTGCGGGGACCAGGCTTGTGGGATCCAGGGTAAGCGATGGTGTAGCAGAAGTAGACCTTTCACAGGAATTTCTTGAAAACAGCCTGGATACGCGGATACTTGATGAATATATAATCTATTCCATTGTGAATACAGTGACCGGGATACCTGATATAAATGGCGTGATCTTCTTTATGGAGGGTAAAAGGATAAAGATGTATGGCAATATCGACCTTTCAATACCGGTCATAAGGAACGCTGATTTATTGATTGAAGAGCAGTAGATGATATCAGGTAATTTATATTCCATTATGGTATTTTTTGATCAGCGGATTTAAATAATTCATAATGATTTTTTAAAAATAGATCAGGGAAAGGATAGTATTGTGAAAGTACTCGTGACCGGCGGCGCCGGATTTATAGGTTCCAATGTTGCAGACGGGCTGATAGCCGAGGGATATGAAGTAGTAATAGTAGACGACCTTTCAAATGGGCGGGAAGAGAATGTACCGGAAAAGGCAAAGTTCTATAAGACTGATGTCAGGGATAAGGGACTTGAGGATGTCTTTGAAGCTGAAAAGCCGGATATGGTGATCCATAATGCTGCACAGCTCTCTGTAAGGGTATCGGTTGAGGAGCCCCTTATCGATGCAGATATAAATATAATAGGCGGTCTTAATCTTATTGATATCTGCAAAAAGCATAATGTAAAGAAGATCGTCTTTGCCTCCTCGGGAGGTACTGTATATGGCGAGCAGAAGGTATTTCCCGCAGATGAATCGCATCCTCTGGGTCCCATATCCCCATATGGCGTTGCAAAGCTTGCCACGGAGCATTATTTGTACTATTACTTGAAGATTTACGGTCTTGAATATATTGCACTGCGCTATGCCAATATATACGGTCCCAGGCAGGATCCCCATGGGGAAGCCGGAGTAGTCGCTATCTTCTCAAATATGATGCTTGCGGGCGAAGTGCCCCGCATAAACGGCGATGGCCTACAGACCAGGGATTATGTCTATGTCGGCGATGTCGTAAGAGTAAATATTGCAACAATCAAATCTGATTTTGTGGGTCCGGTAAATATTGGCACCGGGATCGAAACAGATGTGATGACACTCTTTAATACGCTAAAGGATGCCAGCGGAAAGGATATAGAAGAAAAGCATGGGCCCGCTATGGCCGGAGAACAGATGCGCAGCGTACTTGATAATAGCCTTGCGGAGAAGGTCCTGGGCTGGAAGCCTGAAGTATCCATAGAGGAGGGGCTAAAACTGACTTATGATTGGTTTGAAGAAAATAAGAGATAGGCAGTATAATAGAATAGGATTAGGATTTATTAGAGAGGCAGTTGGAGACTATATTGGAGATATGGAGAAAGAAAAAAGACTGAAAGAGAAAAAAGAAAGGTCCATGAAGCAAGGCTGTTTTTTAGAGAGCTGGCAAAGAAAAATAAAGGCTGGGATGGTGTTTCAGAGATCAATAAATGGAGAGACAAATTAAAATAAAAATATATTAATCACAGAGAGAGGTAATAATATCAAAGGCAAAAAAGTATTAAATATAGTCCCAACGCCCTTCTTTGCAGACAGGGGCTGTCATATGAGGATACTTGGCGAGATGAAGGCCCTCGAAAAGAATGGCTATCAGAATATAATCGTCACCTATCATAATGGCCGCGACCTTGAGGGACTGGATATAAGGAGGATAGTAAATATCCCCTGGTACAAAAAGCTTGAGGCAGGGCCATCGATACATAAGTTCTATATAGATATCCTTCTCTTTTTCAAAGCTGCAGCTGTATATATTAAGGAAAGGCCCGACATTATCTATGGCCATCTCCATGAAGGCGCCTTTGTGGGCGGTCTGGTAAAGTATCTCCTTACTTTCGGCAGGGTGCCCCTTGTCTTTGATGTCCAGGGAAGTCTTACCGATGAGCTTGATACTTTTGATTGGCTAAGGGGTAAAAGAGCTGTCAGATGGCTATTTCATAACCTTGAGAAGCTTATATGCGCTATGCCGGACTTCTTCATATGCAGCTCGGTCTCAAACGGCGATATTATAAAGGAGCGGTTCAAGAAGGATCCCGGCAGGGTAAAAGTCGTAATAGACGGGGTCCATACTGATTTCTTTGATAAACCCCCGAAAAAAGGATTTAAAAAAGAGCTGGGCATACCCGGAGACGTTCCCCTTATAATATTTACAGGGGCGCTGCTTGCCGCCAAGGGAATATGGAACCTTGTGGATGCCATACCGATGGTCATCAAAGAAAGAAAGGATATACACTTTCTCATAGTGGGGTATCCCGTAGAGGAGACTAAGAAGAAAATTGAAGAGTTAAACGTACAGAGTAATGTACACTTTACTGGCATGGTTGACTACTTCAAGCTTCCGGATTATCTCAATATAAGCGATATAGCAGTAGAGCCCAAAATGGAGAAGGCAGGGGAGGCCAGCGGCAAGGTGATAAATTATATGGGAGCGGGACTTCCAGTAGTATGCTTTGATGGCAAGAACAACCGCAGGTTCCTTGAAGACGGCGGGATATATGCTGCCGATAATAAGATAGAGAATCTGGCGGGAAAGATGATATGGGCTGTAGAGAACCCGGAAGAAACAAAGAAGCTCGGAGATAAGAACAAGCAGAGGGTGGAAGAGGTATTTTCCTGGAACAATAGTATAAAGGATACCGTTGAAGCATTCTCTATGCTCACATCAGCAAAATAGAAAACAACACTGCTGGAATATTTAAGTACCTATATAAGAGAAAATATAAATATATTAAAGAAGCATCTTTAGATTGACAACGCTACCCGTATTTAGTAAAATACAGGCATTATGATATCTAGATATATTACACA
>CBEVGD010000092.1:0-6929 GCA_965549355.1 uncultured bacterium
CCGGAATTTGTCCAAAAAGTAGGCGCCGAAGTACCAGCAAATGGTTCTGTCCAAGGAGCAGTAACCCCAGGAACAGCATAGACATTAAAGTCAAAGTCAATATTGTCCCATGTAGCATCAGGAAGTCCATCGCCTCCATCGTCATAAGTTTCGTAGAAGTCAAATGTCCAGTCTCCGGCAGGGTCTCCGGCATTGTCAAAAGCGCCTGTATTGCCGGTAAAAGTAGCTCCCGGAGCGTAAGTGGTTCCATTTCCTAAAGTAACAGTGGCAGATCCCAGTGGGCCGGAAATATCGCATGTCAATTCATTTCCATAGGTACCACTTTGAATAGTTGTGGCAAATCCGTCCCAATCTATTATTCCTAATGTATAACCACCAACTAAGGTTGCGTTATAACTTACTAAACCTGCACTTGCCTGGCTAGGTACAGCCACGAAAGGTACGGTTTCTTGCGCAATCATACTTGCACTAAAACTAAGAGCACATACAATTAAAAGTAATTTTTTCATTCTCATAAGATAAAATTTAAGTTAATAAATAATTTAATTAATCCAGTGCCTAAAATCAGCAGGACTCAGCAGCGTAGCAGTCTGTCTTCCTAAATTGAGTGATTATTTATCCACCTGGCAGGAAGAGCTTCCTTCCCGCTGTATCGCATAGCCAGGCCCACCTGGTAAGGGAATCGCAGAGCATACAATTCTCCTTCACATACATGTACCTGCAGCATGATAGATCTACCTTTCAACTCATCCAGATTGTTTCGATTGCGCCAGCAGGCCTTACCGAATATCTCATCGCCGCTGACAGGTATTGCATCCTCCAGAGTATAATTGGGCAAGGGCTCACCAAATGTATCCGCATTAAGCGTTCCATCCAATACAGCTACCTTTACATGTCCGGTAGGCGTGGTGCGGACATTCATGGTTAATTCTCCGCCATGCGATATGACTGTCTTTGTCTTAATCATCCCCTGCCTGGCTCGTGTTTTCAAATAAACAAATCCATCCAGGCGCATATCATAAAGATATGTTGGTATGGGATTATATCCCTCCGGAAGATCTTTGCCGCAGTCATGAGCTACCCAAGATGGCGTAAGACAAAAAACTATACGGTTTTCCCTGGTAAGTACTGGTGTTCCGAGATATGCACAACCACCAGATGCTGTGCCCGGTTCGGTCCGGGCGAAAAAGGGCTGCCTGGAAGCCCGGTACCAGTTCTGCCCGTTATAGCTATAAGCCAGCTGGACTTCATTGGTCCCTAGCATTTTAAAGGGTGCATTTTCTGTAGGCTCCGTATCATATATCTGCAATACACCCACAAAGATATCGTCGTAGAATATGGGATTTAGTCCATAAAACTCCCTGCAGACCGGGTCCTCTGCATCAGGTTGCAGGACAGTTGTCGCCGTACTGAAAGTTTTCATATCTGTTGTTGCTATAAAAGCAGCTCGGCGGTCAACAAATTCCGGGCGACATGATATCATGAACTGTCCGGTCCTGGGATTGTAAAGGGAGGGATTGCATGTATCACTCAAATAATGTATCCAGCGGGTCTTTATGTCCACTTCCCAATTAAGCCCGTCCCTGGAAAAAGCAATGACTGGCCCTATAGACTTACCTCTGTCCATAAAGTCATAAATATTCATAAAATAACCCTTCTCAGCTAAGGGGGTGTCAGCCAGACAAAGAACATCAAAATAGTACATGGGATTGCCATTTTGATCCAATACCGGGTTTTTTACCCGATCCCAGAGTGGACCGCTTCCTGAAGTCCATTCCGGAACAGGCCAGTCACAAAGATCATCCGTATCCAGCCTGAAAGTGAAATTACTTTGATTCTTTTTATTGTACTTATGGGTACAATCGACATACATAACATAACGGTCTAACCATTTGTCATAGTAGAACCTTAAAGCATATATACTAGATAGCTCAGGATGGGCGCCCAGATTCACCTCTTTTAATAGACTGCATTGTCCCTGCTTGCGGTCCAATCCCTCCCTGGCATGCAAGAGCCAGTCATCAAAAAAGAATAATGCTTTTAGCACATCTCCTTTTTGCTTTATTTCCTGTCCGTAGTCTGGTTTCATTTTACTTTTATCCTATCAATCTGCTTATTATGGTATTCTAAAAATATATTTTTATTCATCTTACAGTTATTGTAATATCTTATTATGCATACCAATGGTATGTCAATAAATAATATTGTAGCATACTTCCGATTAGTGATCTTTATCTTCCGCAGCAATGTAGAAGCTTTCCTTGAATGCAGTATCATACATCGCAATGATTTTTTCGGGCGCAATATCTCCCATAATATTATGCACCTGATTGAACACATATCCTCCACCAGGCTTGAATGTATTTATATTTTCGCGCACATGATTGCGTATTTCCTCAGTAGTACCTGCAGGGAGCACTCTCTGCGTATCACAGCCTCCTCCCCAGAAAGTCATTTTATTTCCAAACTCTTTTTTCAGATCTTTGGGGTTCATATTATCAGCAAAGATTTGAACGGGATTTAAAATATCAATACCGCACTCAATAAGGATGGGAATAAATGTTTTTACGGAACCACAACTGTGCATAAATATTTTTATGTCACTGTTCTGGTGTAAAAAATCGCATAACTTTTTAATAAAAGGCGCACAGAGGTCCTGGTACAATGAAGGTCTGCAAATTGGTCCCCCCTGCATTCCAAGATCTGAATTTATACACACAGCTTGTATATATTTACCCATCGATTCAATGACCTTGCCAGCTTTTACAATTTCTTTCTCACATCTTTTAGAGTTTTCTTCAAAAATATCTTTTGGATCGGTAATCATTTTACACAGCCAGTCCGAAAAACTGACATTATGTTTGGATCAGTTTTTGGGGAGAAGGTCATATTTTAAAACTGATATCCACTACTCTGAACTCTGGTTCAGATGATCTATGCTCAAGAGATCTATAGGGTCTTATGGTATTGTAGCAAGTCCTCCATCTTTCAATGAGCACCCTAGCTTCTGCATAGCATTAAATATCTCACAGCTTAACACTTCATCCCTCATCTTTTATGTTAAATCATCCAATATAACAGGGATTAAGATAATAAATATCTAATATCCCTTATCCCATATAGGCTCTATGTTCTGAGCTATTGTTTCAGACATATAAACATCAGTTTTAAGCAATTGGTGCAGTGAAGTCGGCACTGTTGGAGTTACAGGACCATGAAGACATAGTCTTGCTACAAACTTCTGCCATGAAACTACAGTGCCATCAGTGGTTAAGGCATGCATTTCCATTCTATATTTTGAAGCTATTACTTCTGCTGGTCCAATTGTTGCTGCCTTTGGAGGAACTAGAGTTAAGTCTCCACACATCCCAAAGCTTCCGTGAAGGGAATTCTGAGCAATAGTAAACGGAGACAGCGTTACAACTCTTGGCCCCATCTTCTTCCATTCCTCAAGGCTTCCATAAAATTCATTGCCTTTTACAGCTGGTTCTATAAATGCAAGATGGCCCGTCCATCCAGGACCGCTGTAGCAGGCATCAGCTCCGCCAAATTCTGCAATCATCTTTCCATAGTCTTTAATATTTTTAGTAGTGGGACCCTTTATATGATTTTCATCAGGTCTTAGGTTCTTATCAATATTGAAGTAGAAATAATTTTTCATTGAACGCATAAATCCCTGAGGATAAGACTGGGGAGCAATATTGCCATCCTGGTCAGCATATTCATCCATAATAAATACATACATATTCTTGCAGTTTACTTCAAATCTGTTTATAAGCATTGCTATCTTTTTGTATGCATGGGCAGGATTACCAAGTATCAGTACAATCTTTTCCCCTTCATCCGAAGCTTTTTTTATTCTGTAGAACATGTCCATTATCCATATAAACCCTATTTCAGAATCAGGTATAACTCTTATTTTAAGATCAGGATTAGGATGCTTTTCTATATCTTCCCTTTTTATATTTCGTACTATCTCTAAAACTTCTTTGTCTACATCCCAGGGAACAAACTCAGACGGGTTGAAATCAAATTTTTCCATTTTTGGCCTCTTCTTATTTATTGTTTTATCATTTACAAAACTCTATTTCTCATAATATTTAATAAAAATTTATACCAGGTCACAGCAAATAATCAGCAATCTATTATTGCCATTATCCAAATACAGGCTAGAGGCGTATAGCGGATCATGCGTACCTATGTTTTTTCTATCAAACCTGGGATATCCGCATAAGGCGATTCCCTTTCCAGGAGTTATACCAATAATTGAAGTTCCTGCAATCATTGGTTTTAAATACATTCTTTTCTTCTATTTTTTATCAAACAATACGATTTTTTCAATCCAGTATTCCAAAGCTGCCAAACTCATCCCCGTCGTCATACCCGAATCAACCTGTCCGAGCCTGTCAGGCCCCCAATGAGCCCCGCTGTTCTGGTCAAGTGCATGAACAATGCCGCCATCCCAGGGTTTATCTGAGTTTCTCCATTGATATTTTGCGATACATCCCAGGATTTCCTCTGCCATTTGCTTATAAAACAACTCTCCTGTTTTTTCAGCAAGTCGAATCAAAGGTATAACTGCCAGCGCACCCGCTCCTACATAAAGTAATGGGAAAGCAGGCATTCTGCATGTTGTCCCGCCGCGGGTCCAGCCGTTAAAGCCGTTTGGAAGATTATAATGATACACCCAACTGAAAATATATGCTGCAGATATTTTACACAGCTTGCTAACTTTTTCATCGGAGGTGGCAAGATACAATTCAGTCAAGCCTAAAAGCGCGTAACAAGCATTTTCTGCATCCCAGCTATTAGCAGCAACTCCTTTCCCGTGTGTATCCAGCATTTGTCCATAAAAATCATAACGCTCAATTTCTCCCGAAACAGCCCTGGACAGTTTAAGCGCCCGCTGTAGATAGGACGCATCGCCCGAAACCTTTGCCGCGATTGTCCATAGACCGCAAACCACTGTACGCGCAGGAATCCGGTAACTCTTTTCATTTGCTTCACTGTCATTCTGCTCAAAGCCATCCTGTATATCCCCTTCATCCGTTTGATGCAATGCAAAAAAATCTCCAATGGCCAGGCCTGTTTTCAGCCATTTACGACTGATTTCCAAATCCGGATAATCCTCCACTGTATTGTAAAGATTCAACAATTGATACCCAATATTACCCAAAGAATGGCTCCAGATTCTCTTGAAGCCCATAAAGTCTCCGATCGGAGCTTCAGTACCCGATACCGGGTTGATATGAGGGAGAAAGTAACGATCATAATACGCTCCATCCTCTTCAGGATTGCGTTTAAAATAATCTATGTTTCTCGTCATTTCGTCCAGATAGGCCAGGGATCTCGAGTTACCGGTTCGTTTCCAATTCAGTGCAAGCGCATTCATTGTCAGTACCCCATATCCTTCCCCCCATCCAAGATCAAAACACGAGCCCTTTTCAGGGTTTTTCCCAGTAGTGTAAATCCAAAAATTTCGAAACCAGCCATGCCCTTTTTCAAAAGCATTTCGCTCCCAAAGACTTCCTTCATTATAGAAATTTGCGATCCTGTCTGCACAATCTACCCGGTTCATGCCTGGGAAAGGTTCTTTTAGTAATAGCTCTGCAGCAAGCTTTTCAGCTGCGAATAATGGAATATCTCCACTCTCCAATTGTTTTACCGATATAAATTCAACCAGTTCTATTTCCTGACCTATTGAAAATTCGCATCCATTGAATTTACGAGAGCTAAAATCAATTTTTGTATTCTGGTCCTGTTCCACTGTATCCGGATAGAAGGTGCCCAATCGTGCATAGCCCTTATCATCCAATGGCTGAAAATCAAGAGTCCCCGCACCCATATTTCTGTCAATACCATAAACTGCCACCCATTGATCGGTACTCAGAATATGACAGGGAAGAGGTACTGCCCAGGTTGAATCACACCTCATAGCTGGTAAACCATCCATTGGCCTGTCATAAACCTGCAGAGGATATGTATATCTGAGCGTATCATCGTTACGAATCATATAGCCTGGATTTATGTATCCTCTACAGGATAACAGGAATCGGTATTTTTGCCGACGCGTAACAATATTCCCGCTTGAGTTAATAGTGATTTCTTCTTCAGCTTCCCATATTTCATTACTGCTGGACAGCTTGAGCTTTTTTTCACCTTCATCTATGATAATTTCACATGTCTGCGCCCCAGAGTTTTTAAAGGACGTGCAAAATTCCTGCCCTTCTATACCTGTAAAGATCGTATTCCAATTTTTGCCGGAAAAAAAGCTGACACTTCTGGTATAAAACTCTTCCTTTCCTCCAATAATATTCTTTTCAACAACAACTTTGATTTTCTCATTTTCAATAATAATATGGTTTTCACTATCCATTATTTTGCCTCCTGAAACCGAAATTTTGTTTATTTTACAGTTATTGTGATATCTTATTATGCATACCAATGGTATGTCAATAAAATATTTACGTCATAAGAAGACTCCTTTAGGACTGCCTGATTTTCTAACTTCTTCTTCTATGAGTTCATGTATTTCTTTTCGCGTACCGTACGGAATGGCTGACTGACGGTCAATACCCAATTGAATACATGCTTTGCCTTTGATACGTTTAGCTAAGTTATCAATGCCATTACATAAATCCTGGGGGTTTACAATATCAGCCCCTGCTTCTATCTGATCTTCTAGAATATCTAAAATTTTTCCATCGCTGTGCAGGAAAACCAGCACACCCCTTTTGTATATCTGGGGCCAAAGTTACAATTATCATAATCCCTCCATCCTTTTTTAAAATCAGGGAATAGGACAGGATGCCGGATAACCACACTTTCTAAATCTTCTCTTAGTTGGTCCCAGCTGGCATCGCTAATAGCTATATCCATAGGAATCCATTCAGGATGGTTAAAGGTTGCATTTCGTATATAATTTTCAC
>CBEVGD010000093.1:0-6558 GCA_965549355.1 uncultured bacterium
GAGAAGGGATATTTCGACAAATCAGAATTAATAACCTTAAGAAAATATGGAAGCATGCTCCAGGGCCATCCTGATATGAATAAGACTCCCGGTGTTGATATGACAACAGGTTCGCTGGGGCAGGGTCTGTCATGCGCGGTCGGCATGGCTCTTGGTGCAAAGCTGGACAGTAGCAATATAAAAGTATTTGCTGTGATTGGAGACGGAGAATGCGATGAGGGCCAGATCTGGGAAGCAGCCATGGCTGCAAGGCATTACAAGCTTGACAACCTTATAGCAATATTGGATCTTAACGGACTCCAGATCGACGGTTTTACAAAAGACGTGATGGACACGGCGCCTATGGCGGAGAAGTGGAGATCATTTGGATGGAAGACATTGGAAATAGATGGCCATGATCTTGATAGTATTGAGGAAGCTATTAAAAGCGGTATTTCTGTCAAGGGAAGCCCTGTATGTATTGTTGCCAGCACAATCAAGGGAAAGGGAGTTACCTTTATGGAGAATGCATGCGGGTGGCACGGTAATGCACCGAGTGAAGAAGAAAAGGAAAAGGCGGTATGCGATATCGATGCAAGTTAGGCTGCTGTGCCCTATATTAATAAATTCTACCGGACAGGGGAACCATTATGATAAACAAAGATATTGAAAAATTATTAAATACTTCAAACGATAAAAAGGTAGCAACCAGGGAAGCTTATGGAAATGTGCTGGCAGAGCTGGGAGAAATAAACCAGGATATAGTAGTTCTTGACTGCGACCTCTCTAAATCCACCAAGACTGCAGTATTCGGTGAAAAATTCCCTGAAAGGTTTTTTAATCTTGGAATAGCTGAAGCCAATATGATGAGCGTAGCTGCAGGACTTGCAACAATGGGGAAGATTCCATTTGTCTCCACATTTGCTGTATTTGCTACAAAGCGGGCATGTGATCAGGTAAGCATCTCAGTTGCATACCCAAAGCTGAATGTCAAAATATGCGCCACGCATAGCGGCATAACTCTTGGAGAAGATGGAGCAACGCATCAGTCAGTAGAAGATGTCGCGATAATGAGGTCCATTCCTAATATAACGGTCCTCTCTCCGGCAGATGCAACAGAGACCAGGAAAGTCATTGAGAAAATAATTGAATATGATGGGCCCTGCTATGTCAGGCTCTGCAGAGGAGGCGGCCCTGTCATCTTCAACGACAATTATGAATTTGAGATCGGCAGGGGTATAAAGATCATGGAAGGTGATGCTGCGACCATAATAAGTGCCGGCTTTACGACACATATCGCACTTGATGCGGCAAAGATTCTGGAAGGCGAGGGCATAGAAGTAGATGTGATAAATATGGTCTCTATAAAGCCCATTGATGAAGATCTGATAATTGATAGTGTAAAAAAGACAGGTCTTGCTATTACTGTTGAGGACCACAGCGTGATCGGCGGACTTGGAAGTGCAGTCTGCGAGCTGCTCTCAGCCAGGAATCCGGCAAAAGTCGTGCGCCTTGGGGTACAGGACAAATTTGGCGCCTCCGGAGATCCTGTAGAACTTGTCACCGCTTATGGGTTTGACGCTGATGCAGTTGCTGCCGCAGTAAGGGAGAACCTGTAAGCATAAACGAAAGGATTAAAATTGAATCTGAAAGATAAGATCAGAAATATCCATGATTTTCCAAAGAAAGGCATAGTCTTCAGAGATATCACGACTCTCCTTTCTGACAGGGATGCATTCAAAGTTGCAATAGATAAAATGACAGAACATTATAAAGATGAAAAAATAGATCTTATACTTGGTGCGGAAGCCAGAGGATTTATTTTTGGAGCGGTGCTTGCGTATAATCTTGGAACCGGATTCATACCTGTGAGAAAACCGAACAGGTTGCCGTATAAGACCTGCCAGACGTCTTATGACCTTGAATACGGCCAGAATATACTTCAGATGCATATCGATGCCGTTAAAAAAGGCGACCGGGTCCTTATAGTGGATGACCTTGTGGCTACGGGAGGGACCGCAAAAGCAAAGGCCGACCTTGTGGAAAAGATGGGTGGCAGTGTCGTGGGTTTGGGCTTTCTGATCGAACTTGAGTTTTTGAATCCCCGCAAAGTCCTTGAAGGCTATGATGTGTTCTCACTTATTAAATATGACTCAGAGTGATAGGACCCGGGGACAGAGGATGATCTGCAGAGTGTTTGACTGATACCTGAGAGCTTGATTATAATCTTTAAAGGCATGAGCTGTTTGTAAAAAATTTGTATTTAGGGGTGATAGAAATGACAGAGAAAAAAAGTAAAAAAAGCAAAGGAAATGGCGAAGATAAAGAATTGAAGGGTAAGATGGCCGGGAAAGAAGCTGTAAGTGATGAAGAAGCTAAAAAGAAAGAAGAAGAAATGCTAAAGCAGCTTCAGGAAGAGATAGACAGACTCAGTACAAAGGATATTATTTCACAGATGATGATGTCGCTTTCAAGCCTGGCATATAAGAAGATGGGGATACCTGCAGGAGTGAATGATAAATATAAGGACAAGCAGCAGGCAAAAATGGCAGTAGATAGTTTTGATGCTCTATTAAAAGTGATAAAAGATGATCTTAGCGGCGAAGAGAGCGAAAACCTTCAGTCATCACTTTCCAATCTTCAGCTGAATTTTGTGAAGGTCTTTCCATAGGAGCTTGAGTCCGGTTCCCGGACAGGTTCCCAGGATATTTCCTGATTTTTATGAGGTAGAAAACCATAGTATTTATTTCAATAAATATTAAGCTGCATTGATGCTGTTTATGGCTTAATTAGATATTTGACAATTTGGCTACTAATAAATATACTCATATACGTAAAAATACAAAAATTTATAGAAGGAGGCATGCATGGTAGAAAGAAAACAGGATTATTTTAGGGTTCCTATAACAATGCCGTCTGACATGGTGGCATATCTTGAAAACCTCGGGATAGAATGCAAAAAGTCCGGGGGGCATAAGATTGCAAATACCATGATAGTCAGATGCGCCATCAGGCTTCTCAGGGATATGAATATGGATCTATCGAAAGTCAGATCCGAAGAAGAACTTGAAAAGAGAATAAAGAAAGCAGCCAAAAAATATAGATAGAGCCGGAAATTACAGACATCATTTTATATCTTTAACTATATATGACCTGCGGACATATTGCCGGGTTTTAGTTTTATCAACATATCATCTTAGTTTAGCGGGCATGTATTCTGAATAATTCTGTTTTTATCCATATGCTATGGATAATTAAACCCTCTTCATCTATAATCATTAATCATAATATTAAAAATAAGAAGTGAGATAGGAAATGGCAAAAAGGGTCCATGTAAGAGAGATATATCTTTATATTATATGCATCATAGCTATCATCCTGTTTATAGTAGGAATTACAACTATTTTTGATAGCGCGTTCACTTATGTAAATCCCGTCTCCTACAAAACATGGGTCCGCCCGGTTTCTGACTATGAAAGCCAGTATCCGGACTGTTCAAAAGAAGAGATCAATGAACTTATTGAGGAAGAACGCCAGAACTCTATAGACAATGAAAAAACATTTGCACTTAGAGGTTTAATAAGGGGAGGTATCTTTATTTTTATGGCCATTCCCCTGTTTATATTTCACTGGCGCAAAGCTCAAGCTATGTGGCGAATATCTGAAGAATAGCTATAACGGCAACAGGACAAACGGCTCCCTTTTAAGTTTCAGGAGATATAAAAGTTGTATTATAATGTAAGAAAAAATCTTAAATATTAATAAATTCCCGTATAATATGTCTACAATACCTATAATAGAGGTCAGCGGCCTTAAAAAAAATTATGGAAATGTCAAAGCCGTAGAAGGTATAGATTTCCATGTAAATGAAGGCGAGTTATTCGCATTCCTGGGTCCAAACGGTGCGGGGAAAACTACCACTATCGATATTATATGCACCCTGCTCAAACCCGATAGCGGAACCGTGACAATAAACCGCTATGCACTCGGCAGGCAGGATCATAAAATCCGAAAAGACATTGGAGTTGTATTCCAGGATAGCATCCTGGATGATCTGCTGACAGTTAAAGAAAATTTATACACCCGTGGCAGTTTTTATGGGATGTCAAATAAAGAATTGTCAATCGCAGTTGAAAAAGCAGCAAAGGCAGCAGATGTTAAAAGCTTTTATAACCGCCGTTATGGCAATCTTTCCGGCGGTCAGAGGCGCAGGGCGGATATAGCAAGAGCGCTTATAAATACACCTAAGATTCTTTTTTTAGATGAACCCACTACGGGGCTTGACCCCCAGACACGAAAAAGTGTATGGAATACGATCCGTGACCTGCAAAAGGGGACCGGAATGACAGTATTTCTCACGACACACTATATGGAGGAAGCTGCTAAAGTCGATTATGTAGCCATAATCGATAATGGCAAGATTTCTGCCAGAGGCACTCCTTCGGAGCTTCGTGCAAAATACAGCACAGACACGCTGCGGTTGATCCCAAAAGATAGTAATGGACTTGCTGCATTATTAAAGAAGAAAAATATCGAATTTACCATATCCGGCAAAGCTTTTTTAATTAATGTTTCAAATACCCTTGATGCCCTGCCGCTGGTGAATAATGCAGAGGACCTTATATCCGGTTTTGAGGTTATAAGCGGCAGCATGGATGATGCTTTTGTAAAAATTACAGGGCATGCTATGAGGGAGGACATGAATTAAATGACAGTAATGATTAATTTGATCAAGCGCAACCTCAAACTGTTTTTCCGCGACAGGATCTCAGTATTTTTCTCACTTCTTTCTGTGTTTATAATAATCGGGCTCTATGTGCTGTTTCTTGGAAATATGATGGTTGACAACTTCAGGGATCTTCTGGGAAGCAATGCCCGTTTTACTATTGACAGCTGGATCATGGCAGGGATTTTGTCAGTTACGTCAATAACTACGACGATGGGTGCGTTTCAAATTATGGTTGAGGATAGCACAAAGAAGATCTCGAAGGATTTTCTGTCGGCTCCGCTTAAACGCAGCCAGCTCGTAGGGGGATATATCATCAGCTCTTTTATAATCGGTGTGATCATGAGTATCGCAGCACTGGTTCTTGCTGAGATCTATATTCTGGCTGGCGGCGGAGAATTACTTGGGCCAGCAGCGCTGTTAAAGTTGTTGGGAGTAATGCTGTTATCTGTCTTTGCCAGCTCAGCGATGGTTTTTTTCATGGTGTCATTTTTTAAAAGCAGCAGCGCTTTTGCCACCGCAAGCACCATAATAGGAACGCTTATCGGTTTTATAACCGGTATATATATTCCAATAGGATCACTGCCGTCCGCTATACAAACTGTGATAAAAGTATTCCCTATAAGCCACTCAGCGGTATTATTCCGCCAGATCATGATGGAAGCGCCGATATCGGAGTCCTTTGCAAATGCACCGGCACAGGCAATTGCAGGATTTAAGGAGTCTATGGGCATTATTTTTTCATTTGGAGACAAAGAACTGTCTTCACTTGTCAGCATACTTATTCTGGCTGCTACAGGTGTTATTTTTCTTGTGCTATCTATAGTCAGCATGTCCATCAAGAAAAAGAAATAGTATAATTTTTACTCCGCCGGAAATACTACATGCGTGTAAGCCCATAGGATTTACTTTTAAAGTGTACATTACCTTTCAAACCATATTTTACTGTGAAATATTCTCCGGGTTTCTGGTAAAATAGCATTATAGGAAATACCGGAACAGGCTCCTGGCCCTAAAGCATAAAAAGCTGGAAATAAAATATGACCGGGGAGAAGAAATAAAAAAGTTAAGCATAATAATAGTAACATACAATAGTCTCGGATATCTCGGGGAATGCCTTAATTCCATATACGCCCATCCTCCTGAAACCGGTTTTGATATTAGTATCGTTGATAATGCTTCTTCTGACGGTACAGGTGAATATATAAAGAAGAACCATCCCGGTGTGGCCCTTATAAGTAATAAGGAAAACAAAGGCTTTGCTGCAGCAAGCAATCAGGCAATAACTGCTACAGATTCCAGGTATGTTCTCCTTATTAACAGCGACTGCCAGGTCTTTGAGGGATCCATTGAAAGACTTCTGGATTATTTTGGAAAGACCCCAAAGGCCGCTATAGCCGGACCGAAGATAATCAATAGCGATGGGTCCATACAGTATTCCTGCCGCAGCTTTCCGTCTTTTTTTGGAGCAGCGGCCCATACTATACTGACCCATATATATCCGGATAATCCTTTTTCTAAAAAGTACAAGCTTGTGGATGTCAGCAGGAAAGAGCCTTTTTCCGTAGACTGGGTCTCCGGTTCCTGTATGATGATAAGGAGAAGCGCGCTGGAAGATATCGGGCTCCTGGATGAGAGTTATTTTATGTATGTAGAGGATATTGACATATGCTATCGGGCATGGCAGAAGGGATGGGAGGTCCATTATATGCCCCATTCAGAGGTTCTTCATCATGTCGGAGGAAGCAGCCGGAAACCGGTATCCCAAAACGGCAAAGACCCGGACAAATGCGAAGTAAAAACCGGTAAAGACTGCGATACCGGTGATACAGTGATAGGAGAAATATATGCCG
>CBEVGD010000094.1:0-6481 GCA_965549355.1 uncultured bacterium
ATCACTTTCCCCGCTTATCCTTTGCGGCACTATATAGGCAATATTATTTCCTGCCAGAACAGAAGTTTTGGAATTTCTTTTTATTTTACCTTTTAGATACGCATATGCATTCTCTGCTGCAATATATCCGTCTTTTGTGACATTATCTACCAGATCATTTACATATAGTGAATTACCGCAGGCAAATATTCCATCTACGGATGTATGCATGCTCTCATCTACGACCGGACCCCCTGAGTGTTTATCAATTGCTATTCCTGCGGTCCCTGCAAGCTCATTTTCAGGTATAAGGCCGACTGATAGCAGCAGGGTATCACATGAAATTTTCTTACTCCTGCGGGCAATAGGTTTTAAATTCCGGCCGACCTCTGATATCTCTACTGCTTCTAATCTCTTATCCCCATAGATCCCGGTCACAGTATGGCTCAGCTTTAAAGGGATCTTATAATCTTCGAGACACTGCACTATATTTCTTTTAAGGCCGGTTGAGAAAGGCATTATCTCATATACTCCTTTTACATCATAGCCCTCAAATTTCAATCTCCTTGCCATGATCAGGCCTATATCTCCTGATCCAAGGATCACTATCTCTTTCCCGGGCGGATATCCTTCAATATTTACCATCTTCTGCACCAGCCCCGCCGTAAAAATTCCTGATGGCCTCGTACCGGGAATATTTATTGCCCCCCTGGTCCTTTCCCTGCAGCCCAGGGCCAGCACTATCGACTTTGCCTCTATTTCCCTGATCCCTTTATCTCTTCCGGATATAGTTATGATCCTATTCCTGCCAATGCTTAGCACCATAGTATCCGGCAATATATCTATTTTTGTATTTTTTATTTTATCTATAAAGATCTGGGCATATTCCGGCCCGGTAAGCTCTTTTTTAAAATATTGCAGCCCAAAACCATTATGGATGCACTGGGGAAGTATCCCCCCCAGGGCACTTTCCCTTTCAATTATAAGGATTTTTTTTAGGCCCAGTTCATAAGCGCCCAGAGCAGCTGCCAGCCCTCCCGGACCGCCTCCGATCACTACAAGATCCATCCTGGTCCTATTCATTGCTCCACTCTCTCCCCTACTATATATGAGCCGTCTCCCTTTTTGGTTATTTCTTCTATTGGAATATTTAATTCCCTGGACAGTATCTTTAGGATCCGCAATGTACAATAACCTCCCTGGCATCTGCCCATGCCCGCTCTGGTCCTGAATTTTATTCCATCCAGCGTGGCCGCCCCTCTTCTAATTGCTTCTACCACTTCTGCTTCTGTGACTTTTTCACACCTGCATACTATATTTGCATAATCCCTGTTTTCCTTAAAAAGCACATTGTTCTTTATGGGATCATTCTGGTCAAATCTTTTTATTCCGTATCTTAAAGGATTGAACCCTTTATTATTTTCAGGCCCTAAACCAGATTCTTTCAGTATGTCCGCTACCATCTCAGAAATAGCAAAAGCACAGGTCAGGCCTGGCGACTGGATCCCGGCAGCATTTATAAATTTTGCATTTACAGGTGAAGGGGATATTATAAAATCATTGGTATCTGATACTGCCCTGAGTCCTGAAAAACTGGTGATCACTTTATCAAAAGGAATATTATCAAAGTACCTGCCTATTTTATCTGTAATCTCCCTGTAATTTCTATCCTCTGTGGATAGATCACCTTTATCTGATCGAACATAATTGGGGCCGATCAATATATTTCCATCAATTGTCGGGGCCACAAGTATGCCCTTGGATCTTTTATTCTTATCTGCAGCTAATGTGAAATTTATATGCCTTGTATAATCTTCTTCTTTATCAAGTAAAAAATACTGGCCTTTTACGGCCTTTATATTAAAACTTGTATCACCGATCATAGCAGCAATGCTGTCAGCAAACAGGCCCGCAGCATTAATAACATACTCTGCCTCTATGATCGCCCGATCTGTATGGATCAAAAACTTTGCATTATTTTCTATTTTAATTACCTTATTATTAAATAAAAAATCTATTCCATTCGCCCTGGAATTTTCATAAAGTGCGATTACGGTCTCATAGGGAGAGACAATGCAGGCATCTTTTGCCAGAAGAGAGACACAAACCTCTTCTTTTATATTAGGTTCCAGCTCTCTTATCTTTTTATTTCCCCTTATCAGGCGTATATTGGGAACTCCGTTATTTAAGCCCTGAGTGCACAGCTTTTCCAATTCGGCTATCCGGGACCTGTCGTTTGTATTTACCAGAGAACCAGGCTCCTTTATGGGGATATCGAGCTCCCGGGCATTTTTTCTAAAAAGCTTATTCCCCGGCGGCGATAATCTAAGCTTCAGGCTTTCCGGTTCACCGGCATATCCGGCGTGTATGATCCCGCTATTGGCTTTGGTGGTACCCCATCCAATATCAACTTCTTTTTCTAAAACTATCACCGTATCTGTATATCTGCTTAATTCTCTGGCAATGGCGCAGCCTATTACCCCGGCGCCTATAATAGCAATATCACTTTTTACTTTCAGCATCTGTCTGCTTTCTGCGTCTTATTTTTCTTCGGACCAGTTCCTGGCTTTTTCAACAGCTTTCCTCCATTTTCCATACAATCTGTTTCTTAGCTTAATATCGATCTTTGGAAGATAATTCTCAAAATCCATATCTTCCTTAATATCCGAGACACTATCCCATATGCCGATCCCGATACCTGCCCCATACATGGCACCCAGGGAAGTTATTTCCTCTATATCAAACTTTACAATACTGGCACCGGTAATATCGGCAAGCACCTGGCAGAAAAGCCTGTTTTTTGTTACTCCCCCGTCTATCTTTAATTTTTCAATATCCATCTCTGTATCCTTTGCCATAGCTTCCAGCACATCAGCGGTTCTGAAGCCTGTCGACTCGATCGCTGCCCTTACGATCTCATTCCTGGAGGTTGCCAGAGTAATGCCGATGATCATTCCCCTGGCGCATGGATCCCAGTACGGAGCGCCCAGTCCCGTTAAGGCAGGCACCATAAAAAGATCTTCCTGATAGTTTATATCTTTTGCCAGCTTTTCTATCTCGTCATAATCATCAATTATTCCTGGGCCATCCTTTAGCCACTGGAATATGCTGCCTGTATTGTATATAGAGCCTTCAAGAGCATAATAAATGTCCTTCCCGTCACCATAGAAAATTGTGGAAAGCAGGCCATTTCTACTTACAACTCTTTCTTTCCCTGTATTTAACATAATAAAGGACCCAGTACCGAAAGTTGACTTTATCTCCCCTCTGCTAAAACATTTATGCCCGAATAATGCTCCCTGCTGATCGCCAAATACAGAACAAATAGGGATCTGCCTTCCAAAAGCTGACTCCTTTTTTGTCACTCCAAAAATCGCATTCCCATAACAGGGAAGGACCCGGGGCAATATATTTTTATCAATATTGAAAATATCAAGCAGCTCATCATCCCAGCAAAGTTTTGATATATTAAAAAGCAGTGTCCTGCTTGCATTTGAATAATCAGTTAAATGGTTCCCGGTCAGCTTATATATTATATAGCTGTCCACAGTGCCAAAAGCAAGTCTTTTGGATTTTTTTAAGCTTTCGATCTCCGGATTGTTTTTAAGGAGCCACTCTATTTTTGTTGCCGAGAAATATGGGTCGATGGTCAGGCCCGTTTTTTCTTTTACAGCACTTTCATATCCTGCATCTTTTAGCTCTCTGCACCTTCTCGCTGTCCTTCTATCCTGCCATACTATAAGATTTGCACAGGACTTGCCGGTATCCCTGTCCCATAGAACCGCCGATTCCCTCTGATTGGTGATCCCCAGAGCTAAAATACTATTTTTGTCTATTTCCCCCCTTGAGATAGCATCGCTTATTACTATCTCTGTAGCTTCCCATATCTGGCCGGGGCCCTCTTCCACCCAGCCCGGACGGGGATAGATCTGTTTTATTTCTTTAGATGATTTAAACAATATGCGCCCGTTTAAATGAAATAGTATAAATCTTACCGAGGTGGTACCTATGTCCAGCACGCCTATATATTTATTCTTCAAAGCTTCCATCTTTTTCTCCGCCCGCAATATTGTATTGCTTAAAAATATTCATTGTATGTTGAAATTATAACAAAAACTTTTTTTAACATCAGCCCGCAAGTCTATAAATTATATCTAATAACCGGATTACTTGCTAAAATATTTGACAGGCTGCAAAGCCTACTCTCTATCATTTCACAGTCGCCCTGTTTTACCCATATAATAATCTGAAGGGAAGCTACTGGCATTATATAGCTACAGTATAGTATAATTAATAAATAATCTATTTCAAAAGATAGGAGAATGATGAGAAAAAACAGGTTCTACGCTATTCTGGCAGTCCTTACCATAATATTTCTTTTTAGTTTTTCTGCGCTCTGCAATCAATGCAGCGCCCCTGCTGAAGAAAAAATAGATGTCGAGGATCAGGAAGAAACTGACGAAGACACGGATAAGGATAAAGATGATTCCGATAAACAGGATGATGAAGATAAAGACGATGAAGATGCGGATGAAGATAAAGATGATGATGAGGATGAAGATGCGGATGAAGAGGATGCGGAAGCTCCCACAATCAAGCTGGTAATATATGAAGGTCCTGTTTATTCAGCCGGTGACGGAGTATGTTATTACAGGATAAGAGCTGATGTCACTGGCAAGCCCAAGCCGGATATAGTTTTCTCAAAGGATGATAGTGATGGATCATGGGGATCAAGAAAAGTCCAGATCAATATAAGCGACCCGGCAGGCTCATATACTCTTACAGCTACAGCGACTAATTCTAAAGATTCTGCCTCTGATTCCATAACGCTTACATGGGGATGCAATGGACCACCGGAGATTACTGATATAACTCTAATGGGGGATCACTTCACCGGAATAGAATATGTTGTCTCAGCGGCAGCAGCTGATCCGGATGGAGACACCCTCAGCTATTCATGGTCGGTTACGGGCGGCTCTCTTGACAGCAGCAGCGGAAATCCTATCAAATGGACCATGCCGGGCACAGCCGGTGATTATGATATAACAGTCGAAGTAGATGATGGAAATGGAGGAACAGATACACTTACAGAAACAGTAGAAGTTACGCCTCCTCCTGTATTTAATATGAATATATCTCATGTCTCTTCTGAAGGGGGATATCTTGAAAAAAACGGAGCCACCAATGTTGGCGGATGTGTTTATGCTGGTGATTCTAATAATGATAAAGCCTGCGTGGGATATATGAGTTATGATATAACCGGTCTTGCAGGAACTACAGTAACAGATGCTGAATTGACCTTTACTCTCAAGCAGGAATGGGGAGATCCTTCATTCTACATTTACCTTTACATCGGCAGTTTATTCTGGGGGGAGAATCCCATATATCAGGGTCTTTCTTCTATCCCCAGCATAGGAATACAGGGATTCAGCAGTTCTGGAAGCGGCAGCTTCACATGTATGGCTTCAAAGCTTAAAGAAGAGCTTCAGAAAGCTATAAATGACGGGAAGACAAGATTCCAGATAAGAGTATATTTTACAGGAATTCAAACAGATAATGATGGTGCCTGGGATGGATGGGATTATGACCAGAGCGGTATAGTGCTCAATGTGACCGGAAATTATTAAAATTATTTGAAGTCATTTTAAAGTTAATAAAAAGGGACCCGGTATATTTATTTGGGTCCCTTTTGGCTTATCCTGTATTTTCTATTTGAGGACCCTTCTTATTCTAAAACAAATTTAACACTGGCCACTACCGGTAAATGATCCGAAGCCGTGCTGTATATATTATAACAATCAAATACTTCAAGATCGGGCGTTGCCCAGATATAATCTATCCTCCTGTATGGTTCATAATGGACCCAGGTAAGTCCGCTACCGCTGCCTGCGATCTTATGCACATCCTGGAGCCCTTCATCATACAGCATCGCTATTTCTGCTTCTTCCGGCACAGCATTGAAATCACCCATTATCATAGTATTTTCCAGTCCGCCCCATTCATCAATAAGGGCTTCCACCTGTTTTTCCCTCACGCTGCCGCCATCTTCTAAATGATGCAGATGCGTACATAATATATTGAGCTTTTTATTTTTCCTGACTTCTACTTCCACCAGCAGATAGCTCCTCTGAAGGGCAACTCCCTGGCTGGGAAGGTATCCGCTCTTTATGAGCTTCATGGGATACTTGCTCAAAACTGCATTGCCCCATATTAAATCCGAGGCAGGCATAAATATATATTCCATATTCAGCCTTTCAGATAACCAGTACATACTGTCTGCCGAACCATTGATCAGCCATCCCCTTGAGACTTCCTGGAGAGATATGATTTCCGCATCACTGCTTTCTATTATTCTGGCAATGCTCTCAAGGTCCTGGAAACCATCTATATTAAATCCCCCCTGATGTATATTATAATTTATAATTTTTACATAGGGCCCGTCCTTTATTCCGGGTGCCGCATCCCTGCCGGGAATAAACATGAGTACCGGTATCACAAGTAA
>CBEVGD010000095.1:0-6326 GCA_965549355.1 uncultured bacterium
CCCGCCACTGTGATAGGGTGTGTGCTTTTCATATAGCCACTGGCAATTTGCCGGGAAGGCGAAAAGCAAAGTCCCTTGAGTCAGGAAACCTGTGATTTGTTTGAGTGCCTCTCTTCGGCAGAAAGAGGGTAGTTTTTTATTTTTGTAATAAATAATACCCGTCTGGAGATGGCGGGTTTTTTATATAATGATAAATTTTTTAAGGTTTAGTATACTTGCTACTGTTGACCCCCCTCCAGTAGTAAGTATACTAATACAGAAGGAGAATAGATGTCAAAGATTTATCTGATTTTAGGAGGAGCAAGAAGCGGTAAAAGCAGTTATGGCGAGAAGCTGGCCTCTTCGATCCCGGGCAGAGTCGCCTATCTTGCTACTGCCAAAATCACTGATAGAGAGATGGAAAAAAGGATTGCCGCCCACCGAAAAAGACGCCCTGAAGAATGGACCACTTTTGAATTGGAAAAGGATAGCCTGGGGAAAAGGGATATTGAAAAGGTGATCCAGGATATAGAGGAGCAGGGCCATTCAATAGTTCTAATCGACTGCATGACAAATATGCTATTCCGCCTGCTTGACGGCTATGAGCTTGACCGGCTCGAGACCATTAGCAATAAACTGGAAATAGAGATCGAAAAAAAAGTATTGGAGTTCTTCGGGTTCTTTATGGACCTGCTAAAGTCAACAGGGTTAAATGTGATAATGATCTCAAATGAAATAGGCCTGGGAGTTGTGCCGGCCTTCCCTCTCGGCAGGATATTCAGGGATCTAATGGGAATAATAAACAAAGATATAGCAGCAGGCTCAGATGAGGTATATTTATTTACTGCCGGCTTGAAACAGAGGTTAAAATGAATGGCTTTATGAATGCCCTGGGATTTTTGACAATTATAAAGATTTCGGGAAAGTATATTCTATCAAAAGAAAAAGCAGCAGATTCCCTGGCCTATTTTCCACTTATCGGTTTATTTATCGGGATAGTAATATCCGGTTTTTACTTTGCATTAAATCTTGTGATGCCTGTATTTTTATCGATCGTGCTGATGGTCATACTGCAGGCGGTCATTACCGGAGGGGCCCATATTGACGGATTATGCGATATGTCTGACGGGGTCTTTTCCGGCAGGAGCGACAAGAAGAAGATTCTTGAGATAATGAAAAAAAGCGATATCGGGGTGTACGGAGTACTGGCAATTATATTCTTATTGATGCTAAAGGTCCCGTTAATATATTATCTTTGGGAAATAGATCCCTCTAATATCCTATTTTTCTATATAGTTATTTTATTTATGCCTGCTTTCGGAAGGTGGAGCATGGTCTATCTGATCGGCAGATATAATAATGCACGCGGAAGCAGTTCCCTGGCCAGCATATTTACTGATAAGAATAATAAGAAAAAAGGAGTGTATCTATCAAGCATATATCTGTTCATATTATTTTTAGGCGGCTATATTGTTACTGGATATTTATTGCCAGGTGATGCACAGTCAATCTTTTCCAGCGGTGCGGCAGGTGATCAGCTGCCGATTTTTATAGGGATCTATCTGCTGGCAAAGGTACTTTCAGTGATAGCAATATTTTTCTTGCTGCTACTGTTTGTCAGCTGGTTTTTCACCAGGAGGATCAGAGGAATAACCGGCGATGTGATCGGGGGAGTCAGCGAGATAATGGAAGTTTTATTTTTATTTATAAATTATATTATATTTAAGTTTTTATAGATTCATATAGTAACAGGAATAAGAATTATAAAATATATGATCATACTAATAATATTGGTGCTTATGAGCATGGTTATGCCCTTGATCGGAGCTGCAACTTTTGTAAATATACCGACAACTATATTTTTTGCTTTGTCTGGTGCTTTAGCGGCCATCTTTCTGGTCCATAGCATCTCTAATACCAGAGGGAAGATAGCGGTAATAACACTTCTTCTCTCTGGTGTTGCCCTTAGTGCTATGCTCAGCTCCGTGAGTTCATTTAAAAAAATACCGGATGCAGGTATTTACAGGAGATAAGATGGTAAAAGATTCAAAATCATTAATGATACAGGGGACCTCTTCACATGTTGGAAAGAGTGTGGCGGTAACAGCCATATGCCGCATCCTGAAACAGGATGGCTATAGCGTATGTCCTTTCAAATCACAGAATATGGCCCTGAATTCATATGTAACGGCATCAGGCGGAGAGATGGGGAGGGCACAGGTCGTGCAGGCAGGGGCATGCGGCCTGGAACCTGAGGTCTTCATGAATCCGGTCCTGATAAAGCCTGTAGCAGATACACAGGCTCAGATCATCTTTATGGGGAAGGTCCTTAAAAATATGAGTGCCTCAGAATATAACGGGAAAAAGAAGATCTTTCTGGACAAGATAAGGGAGCTTCTCGATGATATCAAAAGTAAATTTGATTATGTGATAATAGAAGGAGCAGGAAGCCCTGCAGAGATCAATCTTCTTGAAAATGATATAGTTAACATGAGAACTGCAGTAGCAGCAGAGTCCCCGGTGATCCTGGTGGGCGATGTTGATAAGGGAGGAGTATTTGCAAGCTTTTATGGAACGGTAAAGCTTCTTCCCGCAATTTTTCAAAAATATATAAAGGGGCTTCTCGTAAATAAATTCAGGGGGGATGTGAACCTGCTACAGCCGGGAAATGATCATATAGCACAAAAGCTGGGCATACCCGTGCTGGGGACCATACCATACTTCAGGGATATATATATCGAAGAAGAGGACTCCGTAAATCTTGAAAGGGAGCAGGATAAGGCGGCCATCCTTAACAGGTCAAAGGGTAGCAAAGCGGATGGAAGGGTAGTGATCGCAGTAGTCTATCTTCCGCATATATCTAATTTTACCGATTTTGATGCATTGGAGCATGAAGAAGAAGTGAGCCTTATATATATCCGCAGTGCCGCAGATCTGACAGCGCTTGATCCTCATCTGATAATAATACCCGGGTCAAAAAGCACTATCGATGATCTGATCTATTTGAGGGAGTCAGGGATCGAGAAAGAGATCAAGGGGCAATACGACAGGCAGACATCAGTAATCGGCATATGCGGAGGCTATCAGATGCTTGGGCGGAGGGTGACTGACCGTTTTAAAAGTGAGTCAAAGAGTACAGGAAACATTGAAGGGATGGGTCTGCTTGATATTGCAACTGACTATTTAAAGAAAAAAAATACATATCAGGTAGAGTTTGACCTGAAAGGAGCCGCCAGAGATCTATTTGGTACCTGCTGCAGCACTTTAGAAGATCCAGGTCCAGGCAGCAGCAGATATGAGAAGATGAAAGGTTATGAGATCCATATGGGGATCTCAAAAGTAATGGGACCCGGCAATGATCTCATGCCTCTGTTTAATATAAGCAGGCGCGGGGATAAAGAGGTCATAATAGAGGATGGCCTTTTAAAACTTGACAGGGAAAATAAAAAAATGGTCATGGGGACCTATATACATGGTGTATTTGATAATTATATATTCAGGAGAAACATCGTAACGGTCCTGAAGACATTTAATGATATTAGATCAGGACCTGCCGGTAGCAGTATCAGATCATATGATGATTTTAAACAATCCCAGTATGACAGGCTGGCAGATCTTTTCCGGGAGAACATGGATATGGACCTGTTCTATAAGATCCTCAAAAGCGGAGTATAATAGGAAAATATACTTATAAAACAGTATCTAATATTATATGATTTAAGGGGATTTAAAGAAGTTGGACAATATTAAGGAATTGGATAAAAAACAATATGGAATATAAAGAAAACGCTAAAGAGGGCCTGGTGATCATAAATACAGGCACAGGAAAGGGCAAGACGACTGCGGCTCTCGGGATGGCGCTGCGGGCAGCCGGACATGGACAGAAGGTCCTTATCCTGCAGTTTATAAAAGGAGCATGGAAAACAGGTGAATCAAAGATAATGGAAAGACTACGCCCCGAGATAGAGATGATACAGCTTGGAAAGGGCTTTATAAAAATTGAAGACGGAAAACTCAAAATAACACAGAAAGACAGGGATGACGCGGCGAGGTCCTTCCAGTTCGCACGCGGGAAAATAATAAACGGCAGCTATGATATGGTGATCCTGGATGAAATAAATAACCTTCTGGCATATGGGCTCATAGAAACAGGAGAAATAATAAGATTGATAGAGGAAAGGCCAGAGGCATTATCAATAATACTTACAGGCAGAGGTGCGCCGGAGGAACTTATTGATATTGCTGATACGGTTTCTGAGGTCAGAGAAATAAAACATGCATACAGCAGAGGGATAAAGGCAAAAAAGGGTATTGAATATTGATCCCGGATCATAAGATGCAAGGTCTACAGAGTTTCTATCAAAATATATTATAAATTATCTGAGGATATTTTTCAGCCATGCATAAAACCTCTCAAAAATGGAGGTAAAATTTTCCTTTGTAAAAAAGTCTTTTATAAATTCTATGGTCTATAAATTGTAGTGGTAATTGATGTTTTTGAAAAGAATTTATAAAAATATTAATAATTCTGATAGATTCAAAAATAGGATATAATATCTGTAAAGCTTTTTTTATAAATAATTATAAGTGAGGTAATTATGCAAAGAAGAAAGTTTTCTATAATTTTTGTAATCCTTATGATCATTCCACTGATAGGTTTATCTGCCCAGTGTGGATTTGGCGGTGAGGCTCCGACTCTGGAGATGGAAATATATGATGGTCCTGATTATTCGGAGTCTGACAATATGTGCTACTACAGGGTAGAAGCCACAGCGACAGGTATGCCTGACCCGGAAATTGAATTTGGTGAGGATGATAATGTTGACCCGCTTGGTTCCGGAAGAGTGGAAGTTGGTGTAGAACCAGGTGAATCCTATACTCTTACTGCTACTGCTACCAATTCAGCCGGTACTGCCACTGTTTCTATTGTTCTTGTTGGTGAGTGCAGTGAAGCTGCTACCGATGAAGAGGAAACCGCAGATGATGAAGCAGATGAAGAGGAAACCGCAGACGAGGAAGCAGAAGAGGAAGTTGTCGAGGAAGAAGCAGCTGATGAGGAGGAAGAGCCTGATACAGAAAAAGAGGCTCCAACCATCAGTTTAGCGATTTATGAAGGTCCCACTCTTGGAGGAAGTATATGCTACTATAGAGTAAAAGCTACAGTTACCGGCAGTCCTAATCCTACTATTAGTTTTAGCAAAGATGATAGCGGAGGTGCCTGGGGTACTAAAAAGGTCCAGGTCAATCTTAATGATCCAGGTGATACATATACGCTTACAGCCACCGCAACTAATTCCGAGGGCTCTGCCACAGACTCTATTACACTTAGCTGGGGATGTGGACCTGAGGTAACCGAAGTGGATGTACCTGTATTTTTGCCAACTGAAGGAGGATATATAGAATGGAACGGAACAATCAAGCAACCCCATGACAGTATGTTTGCCGGGGATTCCACTGCAAATAAAATATGCAGGGGATTTATGAGTTATGATATTACAGGACTTGCCGGAGCTACAATTACAGATGCTACAATGACCTTTGCTCCAGAACAAGTATGGGGTGACCCCACTTTCCTTGGATCCCTCTGGGTTGACGTGGTCCATTGGGGACCGGGGCCATTAGTAATGGCGGACTTCAATATTACACCATATATAGCGATTGAATCGTTCAATAGTCCAAATATTACATTGACTAATACAAAATTAAAAACTGAACTTCAGAAGGCCATTAATGATGGAAAATCAAGATTTCAGATCAGGATCCGCTTTACAACATCAGCAACGGATTCTGACAATCAATGGGATGGTTGGGATTATTTGATGAATGATGTAATTCTGCATGTTAGTTACACTTCATAATAATCCTGTAGTAGATGTAGAGAGGTAATGGTTTCAAATAAATATTGGCCCAGCGGGGTATCTGCTGATGGTATTGAATATTGATCCCGGTCTGTGATATGTTGAAGCATGTTTCAATAGCCGTAATAATTATTATTGGATAAAATAATTGGAGGACTCTTTCATGGAATGCAGCAAAGAAAAAAATCTCACTCAATGTAATTGCACCTATGAACCATGTTCGCGCAAAGGAATATGCTGTGAATGCGTAGCTTATCACAGAAATTTAGGTGAACTTCCAGCCTGTTATTTTGACAGCAAGGCAGAGGCTACATATGACCGGTCGATAGAGAATTTTATCAGATTAAACAGCTGATAATTCATATCTCACCTTCTATTTCTTAACAAAATACACCATATGGAGTATTTTGTTAACTCTATTTGTAAAAAACCTATCTTTAAAAACTTTCAATTTAATGATTGTAATAATTGCCTTGTATTATTACAACT
>CBEVGD010000096.1:0-6149 GCA_965549355.1 uncultured bacterium
TAACAATGATGGTTTTTTTAGAATTTTCCTTCATGTTTTTAAAATTTATTAAATAAAAATTCTTTATTGGAGGAGAAGTTGTGGGCAAATTAAAAAAAGGCTATGTTCAGGTTTATACCGGCAATGGAAAGGGGAAGACTACAGCTGCTCTTGGACTTGCTCTCAGGGCTGTAGGATATGACTTACAAGTATTCATTGCACAGTTCATAAAGGGAAGGCGGTATAGTGAAATTAAATCATTAGAAAAGTTTAAAGATAATATTAAAGTAAGACAATACGGAAGAGGTTTCTTTATAAGAAAGGGGCCATCGGATAAAGATACGGAATTAGCAAAAACAGGCTTAGAAGAAATAAAGAGCCTTTTATTATCAGGGGAATATGACATGGTGATACTGGATGAGATAAATGTGGCCGCCCATTTTAATCTCCTTAAAATTGAAGATATTATCGACCTTATTAATTTGAAGCCTGACGATGTTGAACTTATACTTACGGGCCGCAGGGTCGACCAAAAAGTAATTGAAATGGCTGATCTGGTAACTGAGATGCGTGAAATAAAACATTATTTTAAAAATGGGGTTATGGGTAGAAAAGGAATAGAAAAATAATCCAGGTATCCTGAATGTATAAGAGAGAATGTGTAAAAAAATGTTAAAGATTGCTTATTTTACTATAATAGAAAATGATCTACTTCCATTGAATAAGGCCATTAGCTTCATAAAAGATAAACTGGGCAATATCTTAGATGTCAATTTGATTTTGCCTGATACATTAATGAATCCTGATTTGATGTCTGCCGCAAGAGAAAAAGCCAAAGAAAGTCATTTAATTATTCTTCATCTTCACGGCAGTGAATCCTCTTTTCCTTATTATGATGAATTTATTGAGATGGCAAAGGAGAATAATGCAGATACATGTATATTTGATTATGGATATGAGCCCAGGCCGGATCTGGTAAAAAGTTCCACTATTGAATTTGAAGGCTATAGAAATATTTCTAAATATATAATGTTTAGCGGCGAGAAAAACTTAAAAAATTTATTTCTATATTTATTGGCTTATTACAAAGTAAAGGAAGTTAAGTACGAAGAGCCTGAAAAGCCGCCTCAGTTTGGCATTTACCATCCCGGGTTAAACTACCTGCCAACCCTGCAGGAATATATAGAAAAGTTCTGTGATCCTGACAAACTGACTGTAGGAATCTTATTTTATCAGAGAGATTGGGTAACAAAGAATCTGGACTTTGTAGATAGGATTATTAAAGGGATTGAAAAGATGGGAGCAAATGCCCTGGCCTGTTTCGAAGCTGTTGAAAGTTCCACTGAAGACAGCAAGCATGATATGCCCTGGTTTTTTGAAAATTATTTTATGCTAAATGGTAAAACTGTTATAAACAGTATGCTGTCATTACTTTTCTTTTCGATGTGTTCTATTAAACAGGGTAATAGAAGTTATGTTGAAGACATGGAAAGAGATAATGATGAAAATTTTAAAAGAACATGGTTCTTAAGAAAATTAAATGTTCCTTTTATAAAAATTGTAAATACTTTAAATGATCTGAGCCAGTGGAAAGAAAGCAAATTAGGATTAAATCCTATGGATATTATGTGGAGCGTGGCCTTGCCTGAGTTTGATGGTGCTATTATTACAGTACCTGTCTGCAGCAGGGAGAGAAGTGAATTTGACCCTGAGACGGGTTTGAGGATAACAAGATATGCTCCAATTCCTGAAAGAACTGATAAGGCGGTGAAACTGGCAATAAATTGGGGGAAGCTTTCTACAATTTCGAACGAGCAAAAAAAGATAGCGGTAATTTTCCATAGTTATCCTCCAAGAAATGATCAGATAGCAAGCGCCTTTGGACTTGATTCAACACAAAGTGTGGCGGATTTAATGAAAACTATGAAAGATAAGGGATATAAGCTTGATTATGTGCCAGAAACTGGAGATGAACTTATTGATAAAATTTTAAAATGTGCCACGAATGATTTGCGCTGGAATAGCGAAGAAGAAATACTGGGAAAAGCAGTTGATACTATTTCAGGCAAGGATGCGAAGGATTTTTTTAAATATATCCCTGATGAGAATAGATCGGGAATGGAAAAGGATTGGGGCGAGGCTCCCGGCAAGGTAATGGTTTTAGAAGAAAAAATGTTGATCCCGGGGGTTATAAATGGAAATATATTTATCGGTCTGCAGCCGAGAAGAGGGTTTTTGGATGATCCGGCTAAGATATACCATGATCCGGATATGACACCACCCTGGCAATATCTGGGATATTACAGGTGGATCAGAGATGTTTTCAAGGCAGATGCTGTCATGCATATAGGGAAGCACGGTTCGCTGGAATGGCTTCCGGGCAAGGCAATCGGACTATCGGAAAACTGCTATCCTGACCTGGCTATTATGGATCTGCCTAATATTTATCCTTATATTATAAATAATCCAAGTGAAGGAACTCAGGCAAAAAGGAGAAGCTATGCCTGCATAATAGACCATCTGATCCCAGTTATGCATAATGCAGACAGTTATGGTGAAATGGAAGAGCTGGAAGTACTGCTGGATGATTATTACCATATAAAGACACAGGACCCTAAAAAACTTGCAATCCAACAGAAAGTTATCTGGGATAAGACAATAGCAGCAAAACTTGATACTGATTTAAAAATAAACCAGAAGGAGGTCTTTGCTGATTTTAGCAAATTTATTGAAAAATTACATGGCTATATTGGCGAGATAAAAGATACATTAATAAGAGACGGACTTCACATAATGGGGAGGCCCCCTGCCGGGGAACCTTTAAAAGAGATGTTTGCATCACTGACAAGACTTGCCAATGGTTCTGTTCCGTCCATCAGGGCCAGTGCAGCCGGACTCTCAGGAATGGATTATGATGATTTGCTTGAAAATAGAGGAAGGCTTAATAAAAAATCCGGGAAGCCAAATGCTGTACTTCTTGATGAAGTCAATTTGAAAATATCTAAACTGATGGATGAGTATGAGAAAAAAGACTATAATCAGCAGGATGCAGAGCAGATAATGGAGAGTGTTTTTAATAAGAGATCCAGTGATTTAAAAAAGGTACTAATTTATATAGGGAAGACATTAACTGAAAAACTTTCAAGAACAACTGAAGAATTTGATGCATGCATGGGAGCGCTTAGCGGGTGCTATGTTCCAGCAGGGCCATCAGGCGCTCCGACACGAGGGTGTGCCGATATTCTTCCGACCGGGAGGAATTTTTATTCTATAGACCCACAGGGTGTTCCATCAAGAGCAGCTTACAAAGTAGGTAAAAAACTTGCGGATGGGCTGATTGAAAGATTTATTGAGGAAGAGGGTCATTATCCGGAAAGCATTGGAATGGTGATCTGGGGCGGAGGAGTCATGAGAACTAAAGGCGATGATATCGCCGAGATTTTTAATTTTATCGGAGTAAGGCCAGAATGGGAGGATAAAAGCGGAAGAGTTGTCGGGTTTGAGATTATTCCTTTAGAAGAGCTTGGCAGGCCCAGAATTGATTTTACAATAAGAGAAGGCGGATTGAGGGATGCTTTTCCAAATATTATCTATATGATAAATGATGCTATAGATGCTGTAATTGAACTTGATGAACCTGATGATATGAATTTTGTCCGCAAGCATTTTAAGAAAACATATGATGAGTGCATAAAAAAGAAAATCTCATCTGAAGAGAGCAAAGATATGGCTTCAGCAAGAGTTTTTGGATCTAAGCCGGGAACATACGGGGCGGGAGTCTCTGATTTGATCGACGCTCAAAATTGGGAAAATGATGAGGATATTGCTAATGTGTATGTAACCTGGGGAGCCTATGCCTATTCAGAAAAAAATTATGGAAAGTTTGTCCCGGAGATATTCAGGGAGAGGCTGTCCCAGATGGAGATAGTGGTTAAAAATGAAGATACGCGTGAATATGATTTTTTAGACGGGGATGATTTCTACTCATATCATGGCGGCATGATTGCTTCAGTAAGGGCAATAACAGGCAAAGATCCGCATGCTTTTTCATGCGATACATCTGACCCGGATAGAATTCAGGTGAGAACAATTCAGGAAGAGGCCAAGCATATATTCAGGGCAAGAATACTGAATCCAAAGTGGATCGAGAGCATGAAGCGCCATGGATTTAAGGGTGCAGGCGATTTTTCGAGAATGGTTGATATTGCTTTTGGCTGGGATGCTACGGGACATGCATTGGAAGACTGGATGTATGAAGCTCTGGCAAATACATATGCTCTTGATAAAGACATGCAGGAATTCTTTAAGGAGCATAATCCTTATGCGCTTCATAATATTGCTGAAAGACTGCTTGAGGCGATAGAGCGGGGGATGTGGGATACTGCTGAAGAAATGAAAGATGATTTAAGGGAAGTCATGATGGAAGTAGAGGGGGATCTGGAAGAGTGAAAAAGATATCGGTTTCTGTAAAAAAAATAACAAAGAATTATGGTGAAGTCAAAGCGGTAAGGGATGTAAGTTTTAATGTGATGAGGGGTGAAGTATTTGGTTTTTTAGGACCCAATGGGGCCGGAAAGACTACAACTATTAGAATGATAACCACGGCTACAAAGCCGACTTCCGGAACTGCACTGATCAATGATTTTGATGTGGAAAAGGATCCGGTAAATGCAAAGAGGACAATTGGCGTAGTCAGCCAGTATATAAATATAGATATGGAGCTTACCTCTGCTGAAAATTTAATCGTGCATGGAATGCTTTACCATATGAGAAAAAAGGCTATTAATTCAAAAGTGGATGAACTGCTGGATTTTATAGAGATGAGCGATAAGAAAAATATAGCAGCAGGGAAGATCTCAGGCGGGATGCAGCGGAAATTAATGATTGCACGGGCGCTGCTTCATGAACCTGAAATATTATTTTTAGATGAACCGACTGTTGGTCTGGATGCACGGAGCAAAAGAAAAATCTGGGATCTTTTAATGAAAATCAATTCAGAGGATAGGACAATATTTTTAACTACTCATTATATAGAAGAAGCAGAGGAATTGTGTGATAGGGTGGGTATTATCGATGAAGGAAAGCTCATTGCTCTTGATACTCCAAAAAAATTAATTAAAGAAGTAGGGGAAACCGCAGTTGATATTTTTACTGATGATATTTTTTCTACAGAATTTTTTGCTGATAGAGAAGGAGCACTTGAAACAGTTAAAGGAATAAAAGATAAAGTGATTATAAGAAAAACCAATTTGGAGGATGTCTTTTTGAAGAAAACCGGAAAGAGGGTCGAGAGTTGAACTTAAAAGGAATATGGGCAGTAGTTTACAGAGATATTTTGCGGGAAAAAAAGAGAGGCATAAGATCGCTTATTGGCATGATACTGAGTCCGCTGCTTTTTTTTATTGCATTCGGCTGGGGGCTGGGAAGAAATATTGACATAGGCGGTGTTTCTTATATGTTTTTTATCCTATCAGGACTTATAGCAATGAATGGGATGAACACTGCTTTTTCTACTGCTACTACAATTAATGTGGAAAGGTTTTACTGGAAGACGTTTGAGGAATTTCAGGTGGCTCCCATATCCAGCATTGATATATCCATAGGCAAGATTATGTTTGGTCTTGCTAAAGGGCTTGCCGGCTCAGCTTTTATATATTTATTAGGAATGGCATTTGGAATAATTTTAGAGCCAAACTTTCTTTTTATTATAAGTGTCATTATTAATTGTTTCATGTTCTCAGCCATGGCGCTATTAATAGCATTTATAGTAAAGACTCATCAGCAACAGGGTGATTTTAATTCATTTATTATGATACCGATGGCTTTTCTATCAGGAACTTTTTTTCCTATCGATAGATTTCCATATGCTTTCAAGGCGATCTCTTTAATCCTGCCACTGACTCATTCTACTAATTGTATAAGAGCCGCAGTTCTGGGAAATAGCTTCCCATACTATTCATTTATGGTTGTTATCGGATATACTATTTTATTCTTAATCTTCGGGATTAAATCAGTAAGGGATCTAAGTCTTTGATAAATTTTATGTTTAAAGATCAGCTATGTTTTACAGGCAGATAATTCTATGGCCCACGACTAATTGTAATTTGCAATGCAAATATTGCTATGCGGTTGTGCCTGATAAAAATCAATCAGGTTCAATCCTGGAGAAA
>CBEVGD010000097.1:0-6129 GCA_965549355.1 uncultured bacterium
TTAATATGGCGATGTCTTCAAGTCTGGTCCCATATGCTTTTTTTAGCAGTGAAATCTTGTTACAAATATGATTTGTCTCACCGATCATTGTAGAAAAACTTTTGAGCTCTATCTCCCCGCAGCTTCGATTTTTATCCAGAGGGATATTCTCTTTAGCTATCCTTTCTTTATTGGTATCTATAAATCTGCCTGAAAGTGCAGTTATGCCGGCGCTGCTTCTATGGTTTTCACTTAGAAAAAATACTCTTCCCTGTTTCTCAAGCCTCCTGTAAAGTTCTGTAAAATTATCAGTAACGGCACCCCTGAAGCCATATATAGCCTGGTCATCATTTCCAAAAAAAATACAATTATTATTAGATATGCTACTTATTATCCCGAGCTGGGCCCTATTAGTCTCCTGAAACTCATCGATGATTATATATTCATATTTGCTTTGAAAATTTTTTCTTACTGAAGGTTTTCTATCCAGTATATTTGCTGCTTCCTGAAGAAGCATGCCGTAATTATAGCTTTTGTTTTTTATAAGTACTTTGCTATATCTCGAATATATTCCTGAAAGTTCGGACAGGAGCGGAAAAGGATGCGGCGGGAATCTTTTTAGAAGCATGTCAGGTTCCAGAAGGCTTTCCTGGGCTCTTAATATAAAATCAAATACTTCCTGCAGAAAACTCCTCGCAACATGGTTGGCAGAATTATAATAGCGGCAAGTATACGGGTAATCCTTTTTTTTAAGGCCGCTTACGACCCTGCTCAGGAGATTCCATTGTTCGACTGAATTAAGGACATTTAATCCTCCCGCCAAATCGTATCCCGCTTTATTATTGGATATCCCTTTCGAGATCTTTGCATTGAGATTTTCCTTATACTCCATTAGTCGCACTGAATCCAGAAAATCGATACAGAAGGAATAGAATGTCTCAATAGGGATCTCCCAGAGACTCTTATTGGAAGCAGCGGCACTACTTTCACGCAGTATCTTTGACCCTCTCCGGTTGAATGTAAATATTAAAATCCTTTTAGGGTCCACACCCTTTTTATCGATAAGGTATTTTATTATTGATAATAGGGTATGCGTCTTACCTGATCCAGGCGGACCTGTTATAAGGCAATTACCTTTTCTTGAAGTTAAAAATTCTAATTCTTTTTTATCAAGCATTAAGAATTACTTAGCATTTATCTGTCTTAATTCAATCAATATCTCTTTTAAGAGGGTAAGCTCCAACCTTCTGAAATCAATATCGCTGGAAAGTTTTGCCCACCTTCTGGGATTATCTTCAGGAATATATTTATCAAGCTCCGATAATATATCTGCCATCTTTTTTGTCCTTTCCTTATTGATCCATTTTTAAATTATCTTTTAATTTATAAAAATTATTCCCACAGACACGGCACATCCTGCGGAATCTGTATCGGCATATTCATAACTGCCTTTAAGCCAAAAAACAAATATAATAATAGTGCCAGGCTAAAAGTAGAGCCTGGAATTCCCATACAAAAAACTGGAGCGGGCTACGGGAATCGAACCCGTCTCCTGAGCTTGGGAAGCTCATGTACTACCAATATACTAAGCCCGCCTGCGCTGCTGTTCACTCTAAAACAATTTATATTCTTTTAGAAATAAGTCGATAAAAATGGATATTTATTCTTCGCTATCTTCGAAGTCTGTACTATTTTCAGTCTTCACTTCATCAGGGACCATATCCTTCCCTGCTTCTTCTACCGTTTCCAACTTATCTTCCGCTATCTTTTTGGGAGTGATCCCTACAATGGTCAAATTTGTCTTTGTGACTTTTATTCCAAGCTTTTCAGAAGCGATTCCGGCAGCTTCCCTTACAATCTCCTGCATCTTGTCAGGAATGTTCTGATCCTCATTCAGGCTTGCCAGTATGTTTACTATTATTCCACCGGACTTTGGCACTATTTCGACTTTCGTATTTTCCAGACCTTCCAATTTACTTAAAGAAGCCTTTATCTGTGCAGCTATTGTACCGATGGTTATCATGGCATAACCGGATTTAGAACTTGAAATGCTTGCTGCGCGCGTCCTTTTGGGATAAAACTCCAGAATAAGCAGGAAGATGCATATTATAAAAATAAAGAGCAGTGCAAGAGTCGCGATATATGGATTTATATTATAATCCGGATTGAGCAACCTGCTGACAGTATCGGACCACTTTAAAAAATTTGCAAACTCATTTGCTATAGAAAGAAGACAAAACAGTGCAAGACATATTAATACCAGCACAACTATTACCTTATTAAAAATATTCATATCCACTCCTTGTATCGTAGACTTATATAATAATTCAGATATTATAATACCAATATTGAAAAGTTCAATCAATAGCACAAAGGTTCAAACTTTTTGCTGTTTTTCATCTCTCTGCCGGATTGTCTTCTATTACTGCTAAATAACCTAATCTATCTTTTATAATTGATGTTCTCAAAATTTTAAAACATCTGCCCTCTTTTTCAGTCTTATAATACTAAGGATTGTTACAAGGAAAATTTTTATCGAAAGGCTCACTATGAAAACACTGGTAATCATTAATCCGTCTTCTGCCGGAGGCAGGGCATTAGAATCACGCGGAGAAATAGAATCAGGTCTTCTTGCACAAAATATTGACTATAAGATTCACATTTCTAAAAGTCTTGAAGACATGGTCAGTACCGCGAAAAGCAATCTGGCATCTGATTTTGAAAACTTTATCGCTGTCGGCGGAGACGGGACCATCCACTATATAGCAAATGTACTTGCAGGAAGCAATAAGAAAATTGGTGCCATACCTATGGGATCAGGTAATGATGCTGCTACCAATCTCGGCATCTCCTCTGATATTGCAGACTGCTGCAAAATAATCAGGAATGGAAAGACAAAAAGTATTGATATGGGCCTGATCAATGATAAATATTATTATTTATGTATTGCAGGATCAGGTTTTGATTCCAAAGTCACTGATCTTGCAAATAATACCAGACTTCCCCTAAAAGGACCCTCCAAGTATAAATATTCAGTATACAAAACCCTTTTGACCTTCAGATCAAAAGAATTTACCTTTTCATGCAATGGACAGGAAAGGAAGTTGCAGGGAATGCTTGTAGCTGCTTCAAATATGCCCAGTTACGGGGGCGGAATGAAGATAGCGCCTGATGCCGACCCCTGTGACAGCCTGCTTGATGTATGTATAATAAAGAGGATGAGCAAGCTTCATTTTATAAAAGTATTCCCAAGGGTCTTTGAGGGGAAACATACAGATGACACGGGTGTTGAAATATTCAGGACCTCTGAGCTTATGCTTTCCAGTGAATATAATTTCAGTATATATGCCGACGGAGAATATATATGCAAGCTTCCGGCAAAGCTTAAGATCGTCCCCCGTATTCTTGATTTCCTTGTACCTTAGGCCTTGATCTGTTTAAAAACAACTGACTGCAAGCTCAGGTTCCGATTTCTCGGACAGTATTCTAGTTATAACGTACCCATGCTCCATCTTTTATTGTGAAAACCGTTGAAAGAGGGGCGGTTCTGTCCCCATTTGAATCAAATTCTATATGCCCGGTTATTCCCTCATATGAAGTGGCCCTTAATTCTTCCATAAAATCCTGCGGAAGAATTGAATTTGACCTTTTCATGGATTCAATAGCAAGAAGGATCGCATCATATGCATATGGGGCATACTGCCCCGGCCCATCTATTGAAAGCTCCCTATCTTCTTTAAGCACCGCGAGCATATCATTATATGAATGCCAGAAATCAATTGCTCCCTGATCAGTTGTATACATAGCAGTCGATGGAGGTTCCGGAATAATAGCGATCAGCCCCTCCAGATCCGAATTTTCAGCTGCTGTAAAAATATTTTCGCTCATGCCCATCGTCTCAGTAATAAACCCCGCATCAATGCCAATATTCCCTGTCTCTTTCATCAGAAGGGCAAGCTCATCATATCTGGCTACACAAAAAATATAGTCTGGCTCATCTATTAACAGATTTCCTGCAACTACAGCAAGGTCTTCCTTGCTAAACTCAATAGAATATGGTTCCCCCAGTACTTCCTGTCCCTTTTCGGCCAATAGTTCCTGAATGTAATCTACAAGATTCTCTGAATATTCTTCCCGGTTATCTATCAGTACCAATCTCCGGGGCCTGGCCTCTTCAATAATAAAATCTGCAATATTCTCGATTTTCTGTCTGTTATTTATAATTACCCTGAAGAAATTATCCCCTTCTCCAGCAGTCTCGGTCTTCTGGGAAAAAGGAGAGATAAGCGGAATATTATATTCTTCATAAACCGGAATAGAAACCCGCGTGGTACCGTCAAAAGTAGAGCCGATAACTATTGAAACACCCTGGTCGACCAACTCCCGCGCAATAAGAAATGCTTTTTCTGGATTTCCTTCATCATCCCTGCTTATAAGCTCTATATTATATTCAAATCCTCCAATCATTACAGGAGAGATAGTTGAGACCGCCAGCTCAAGGCTCACAAGCTGTTCCTCGCCAAAGGACCTGTACTCTCCTGAAAGAACTGCCTGGTTCCCGATTTTTATTATCCTTTCCCTTGTATCGCAAGAAGATGCGTTTAATCCTACAATGGCTGTCACAGCAATAATAATCACAGTCATCATTATTTTTATATATTTTCCCCTGCTGGAGAATAGATTTTTCATAAACTTCCCCTGAACAAAACAGTCAAATTGCAAAAACATAAAGATTATATCAAAAAAAGGATAATTAATAATTATTTTTAGCATAAATTATGTTAAAATTTAGAAGTATTAAAATAACACAAAAAAATCGGTCGAACAAGTCATCTTATCTAAAGGAGGTAATATGAGTAGAATAGGCATAGTCACTGACAGTACAAGCGATCTACCCAAAGGCTCAATTGAAAAGTATAATATAACTTCGGTGCCCCTTTCGGTGATCTTCAGGGAAGAAACATTTCTTGATGACGGAAAAGAGATAACAATTGAAGAATTCTACAAGAAATTAAGATCAGCCGAGAAGCTTCCTACGACAACACAGCCTACTCCTGGAGATTTTGTCGACACCTACAAAACTTTGCTGGAAAGATACGACAGCATCATTTCCATCCATATTTCTAAAAAGATGTCAGGGACCATCAATTCAGCCGAAATGGCAAAACAGCAGCTGTCTGATGCCGATATTACGATCATTGACTCTGAGTGCGTACATATGTCTCTTGGTTTTCTGGCGCTTGAAGCAGCAAAGCTTGCTGATGAAGGCGGATCTAAAGAAGACATACTTAGCGGGGTCAAAACCCTAAAAAGTAAGGTAAAGGAGCTATTTGTTCCCAGCACCCTTGAGTTTTTGAAAAAAGGCGGCAGGATCGGAAAAGCCAAGGGACTTATTGCATCGCTTCTGGATATCAAACCGATACTTGCCATACATGATGGCGAAGTATCTCAGTTTAAAACTACGAGAAGGTGGAACCAGGCTAAAACTGAACTTATAAACTCCATGGAATCCATGATAGAGGATCCCGGAAAGCTGGTAGCCTCAGTTGGCGATTCGGACGCGGAGGAAGACGGAATTGAAATATTTGATAGAATAAAAGAAAAATTTAATCCAAAAGAAATTTTCAGGGTCAATGTTGGAACCGTGGTAGGCACTCATCTGGGTCCGGGAGGCATAGCAGTATCATTTTATGAAGATTAGTCCAGACGGAAGAGATATCAATAGATCTAAAAAAGCGATCAGGAAGTCAATTCAAGAGAAAAGAGATAGTCTGGTTCCGGGATTAAGGCAGGATAAAAGCCGGATAATTGCCAAAAAGTTTTTGGGGCTCAAAGAATACAGGAAGTCCGGGAGCATACTTGCATATTTTCCCTTCAGAAGCGAGATTGATACAAGAATAATTATTAAAGAGGCCCTCAGGCAGGGGAAAAAAGTCGCACTTCCAAGAGTAAATAAAAAGAAGCTGGATCTCTATTATATTGATAGTCTCTCCGAAGGTCTTGAGCCTGGAATCCATGATATCATGGAACCTATCCCATCTGAATGCTCAAAGGCCCTTCCGGGGGAAATAGATCTTGTAATAATTCCAGGCGTGGGATTCGATACAGAGATGAACCGGCTCGGCTATGGCGGAGGTTTTTATGACAGGC
>CBEVGD010000098.1:0-5535 GCA_965549355.1 uncultured bacterium
TAAGATTGCAATAGCTAATAAGAAATTTCTTGATTTTTTTATTTTATGATTTAAATAATACATCCCTCAGGCCATCCCCAAGGAAATTAAATGCAAGAACAGATACCATTATGGCTAATCCCGGGAAAACCATCAGATGCGGTGCCGTTCGCATAAATGCCCTGCCGCTATTTAACATTGAACCCCATTCAGCAATTGGAGGCTGTGCCCCTAATCCTAAAAAACTTAAAGCTGAAGCAGTTAAAATCACATGTCCCATACCAAGTGTTGCCATAACTAAAACAGGTGCCAGGACATTTGGTAAAACATGACAAAACATGATACGCATATTACCGGCGCCAAGCGCTCTTTCTGCCTCAATAAACTCTCTCTCTTTCACAGACAGTACTGATCCGCGCACCACTCTGGCATAACCTGTCCAACCAACAATTGTCAGAGCCAGCATAATATTGAAAAGAGATGGACCTAATAGCCCGGCGATTAGCAGTGCAACTATAATGCCTGGGAGAGCAAGCATGATATCTACCACCCTCATAATTAATTCATCTATGATTCCTCCGAAGTAACCTGCAGTCAGCCCGAGCATGATACCAATGATAGAATTTATTCCAACTACTATAACTCCTATTCGCAGTGAAATTCTTGCCCCATATATGAGCCTGCTTAAAATACACCGTCCAAGATTATCTGTTCCCAATGGGTATTTCATATTTGGCAGCAGCAATCGATAACTTAAACTCTGCTCTATTGGGCTATGAGGGGCAATAAAAGATGCAAATACGCCGACAAATAATAATATAAGAATAACGGCTGCACCGACTATTACGAGCCTGTGCTTTATTAGCCTTTTAAAAGTCCTCGTAAGTGATGGTCCGGCTTCTATAATTTTTGCAATAGTTTCATGCATTATACGGCCCCGTAACGAATTTTTGGATCCAGATATGCATAGGAAATATCAACCAGCAGGTTAACAAATACAAACATTGCTGCAATAAGTAGAATACATCCCTGTATTACTGGAAAGTCTCTTGCAAATATTGAATTTACTAATAACCTGCCTATTCCAGGCCATGCAAATACTACTTCAACTACTACTGCACCTTCAATGAGAGAACCAAATTGCAGACCCACAATTGTAACAACAGGGACAAGTGCATTCTTTGATGCGTGTCTTATAATAGCCGCCCTGTTTAGGCCTTTTGCCCTGGCGGTTCTAATATAATCTTTGCCAAGTTCCTCTAACATATTGGACCTCATTAGACGGGTTGTTATTGCTGCCATTCCGGTTCCAAGTGTTATTGCTGGAAGTATAATATGTTTCACACTCTCATGGCCATAGACAGGAAGCCAGCCCAGATTTACAGAGAAAAACAATATCAGAAGCAGCCCAAGCCAGAAATTGGGCATAGAAACACCGATCAAAGCACTAAACATACTGACATTATCAAGTACTGAATATTGCTTTATTGCAGAGATCATTCCAAGAGGAATTGCTATTATAAGAGATATTAATATGCTTGCAATAGCAAGCTGCATAGTAGCCGATAGCCTTGTAAGGATCTCATTTAAAACTGGGCGATCAGTACGATAAGAATGCCCGAGATCACCATGAAAGACTTTGATCAGCCACTGAGAATACTGTAAATAAACTGGCTGATCAAGCCCTATCTCTATTCTTACATGCTCAATCGTCTCTACTGTAGCTTCTTCACCATATCGGTCTTTAGCAATCATCTCGGCAGGGTCGCCAGGAATAAGATACATTATAGAGAAAACGGCAACTGATACACCCAGCAGTACAAAAATCATCGATCCAATTCTTTTAACAATATAAACTATCATTTTTTCTCATACCATATAATCGCGCTCTGTCCTTCTTCCTCGAGATAGAACATGCCATCTTTTTCTTTCAGGCAGCTCAGTAAATATTCTTGCAGCTTATCTTCCTCTTCAGGTTGCAGATCAAGTCGAATCAGCCAGTGTCTTACTGCTTGTTTTATATCCAGATAAATCTGGCTGCGTGGAATTCTCATAATCTCTACATTAGCAATCACTCCTAATTCATGAAGGATATTATAGAGGTGAACAAAAGAGGGGGGAGGATGGTATTCCTCTTTCCTTAACTGCTGCCATATTTTCTTGTAGAAATTCGATCTGCATTCCATAATAATATAAAGATTTTTTTCTGCTACTGACAACATCTTCTTTAATGCCGTTATAATATCTGTAATACGATAGAGCGAATTTACCGCTATTACCGTATCATGCATGCCGATCTCATCTATGCTTGCATCTTCCCAGCACTTAGCAACCACGCCAATATTGGTTAAATCATCCATCTTGCCGCACAGACGCATAAGCATCTCCCTTGAAGGCTCTACTACTGTAACTTTTTTGACTTCACGAGCAATAGGAATCGCAAATGCACCTGTGCCAGCACCGATATCCAGTACTGTTGAGCTATCGTCCAGGCAGTACCGTACTTTGTCCAGCAAGATTCCAGGATAACCATTATGTTCGAGTTGAAGATCATACCACTCAACAAAGTTCTTCTTAAAAAAGAGATTCCGCCCTCTGCTGAGCGATGAATTTATTACCAATTTCTGCCATTCCTCCGACCAGTTCATAGATTTATTATTCAACTACTCCTCTCACATAGATATCCTCCCAGTTTACAAAAAACCATGGATGGAGTTCATATCCTTCTATGTACTCCTGAACAGCATTGATCAATACCTCATCATAAATTGGAATTACTGATACCTCTTCTGCAGCAATTTCCTGTACTTCAAGAAGGAGTTCTTGAGCCGCTGAATCGTCTGTTGTTCTCATTGCCTGATCAATCAACTCATCAATATGTGGATTACTTAAAAATATCCCCATAGCAAGGTTTTGCTCACCTTCCGAATGCAGCCACGCCTGCAGACGGGTTTGAGGCGAAATGCCTGCCCAGGGGCGAATCGATAAATCAGCCTCTCCCATTTTTAAACTTTCACGCCAGAGACCGGTCTCAACCACTTTTATCTCAACAATAATTCCTATTTCCCGCAGCTGTTCCTGAACAATCTCAGCGATGGTCATATATGGCCACCGTCCAATCAATCCTGTAGCTAAAATAAATGTAATTTTAAATTTCTGGCCATTCTTATCCAGCACACCATCATCATCAGTATCTATCCAGCCAACTTCTTCAAGCAATCCTTTAGCTTTGTCCGGATCATTGAATTCAAAAAGAGTATCCGTATGAAGCCACTCAGCTTCTGAGTGAGGTGTGATACTGGTCATGACCTTTCCGTGGCCTTCTAATGCATATTGAACAATACTTTCTGGATCTATAGCATACATTATTGCTTTTCTTACTTTAACATCATCAAATGGTGCTTTACTGGTATTAAGACTCATATAGTGGGGGACAGCACCATCAATTGTCAATACTTCTATCTCCGGGTGGGTCTCAAGCATTGCCACATGCTCGGGCAGGACTCCGCCTGTATCAATTATCATATCAATCTCGCCAGCTTCAAGTGCTATCATTCTGGTATTAGCATCAGGGATGCACTTTATAATTATTTGCTCCAATTTCGGCATACCGCCCCAATACTCTTCATTTCTTTCCAGTACTAATTTATCATCCGGAACCCATTCAACCCTTTTAAAAGGTCCAGTTCCAATAGGCCCTGTTACTTTTCCTTCTTCATCAATAGCAGAAGGGGCAATCATTGCTGCTCCGGGCCATGCTAAACAATAAATAAATGGTGCAAACGGCTCATTATGTTCAATCATAATTGTATATTCATCAACTACATCTATTGATTTAATGGAGCCAAAACGATCGGGCCATCTTTCTGACACTCTCTCCAGATTATGCTTTACAGCCTCAGCATTAAAAATTGAGCCGTCATGAAATTTAACATTCTCTCGCAGATAAATTGTCCATATAAGTCCATCGTCTGATACTTCCCACGATGTAGCAAGTCCCGGTATATAACTCAGTTCAACATCTCTAAAAATTAATGGTTCAAGGACTCGTGTTAGAGGTGGGTGCGCTCCATAACCATATGCTGTACCAGCATCACGCCCCAATCCCACAGTCACTTCCTGGGAAACTTCTACTATTTCCTCTTGCTCGACTTCATGCGAAGCCTCTTCTTCTGCCTTCTCCTGTTCCACTTCTTCAGGAGATTCCATTTCTACTTTTTCTTCCTGGTCCTCTTGTTGGCCCACACATCCTGATAATAAAATACTTAGCATCAGGACGCAGACTATCAGGCTGACTGTTCTTCTTAGCATTTCTTGCTTACCTCCAGTGTATTTTTTCTTATTAATAATAAAACATAATTGTTTAAAGTAGCACTAAATTATATATTCGTAACACTTTAATTTATGGTAGCTTAGCATATTAAGAGTGGCAGGTCAAAATATTTTTTGTCCTGTTTTCTGTTCTATGGATAAAACATAGACATTTGCAAGAAAAACTAAAGTCAATTACAATTCACACAAAATGTGAACAAATGGTATTGTTTTTTGTATGAATTTGAAATAACAGATAAAGATAATAAAATATGAAAATACCAAGATTAGTTGTGGCAGGAGTTTCAAGCGGCTCAGGGAAGACCACAGTGGTAACGGGGCTTATTGGGGCCTTAAAAAATAAAGGTTATAAGGTCAAGCCATTTAAAATAGGGCCCGACTACATAGATACAGGATATCTTTCTGCTGTTAGCGGTGAAGATGCATTAAATTTAGATCTATGGCTAATGGGCAGGGAAAGTATACTTCCATCTTTTGTAAACAATGCAGTAGGCTCCGATATTGCGGTAATAGAAGGCGTGATGGGTTTATTTGATGGCGGTGACTGCAGCACTGCAGAAGTTTCTAAACATTTAAAGGCTCCTGTTCTATTATGTATAAATTCTGAGAAAATAGGGGAGTCAGTAAGCGCAGTTGTTAAAGGCTTTACAGAATTTGACCCGGAAGTAAATATTATTGGCGTTATTTTAACAAAAGTCTCAGGACGGGGACATTATAATTTATTGAAAAAATCAATAGAGGATTCCACACAAATTCCAGTCTGCGGCTATTTGCTTAAAGACAATGATCTTATTATCAAAGAGAGGCATCTGGGCCTGGTAACGGTTTATGAAGATAATCTTATAGATAGATTTGTAAATTCTGCAGCCGCACAGGTTAGAAATAATTTTAATCTGGATCTAATAGTTAAAAGAGCCAGTCTTGCTCCTGAACTTTCTATAGATAAAAAGGATACAATTTATTCTAAGTCTAATAATAAAGCTCAATACAAAGTCAAGGTCGCTTATTCGCATGATAGGGCATTTAGCTTTTTTTATCATGAGAATATAAAAATAATGGAGAGTATGGGAGCAGAATGCAAACCTTTTAGTCCCATTGATGATCCATATATTGATCCTGATACTGACCTTCTGATGCTCTGGGGAGGCTTTCCGGAAATATTTGCCCCTGATATATCCAGCAATAAGAGCTTGATCAATCAAATAAATGAATTGATAGAGAAAG
>CBEVGD010000099.1:0-5401 GCA_965549355.1 uncultured bacterium
TACCGGGACCTTTTTTCCTGCAGCTTTGCTCTTTTTGCCGCTTTTCTTTTTTGCTTTTATCTGCTGGTTTATACCAAGTTCTTTTTCACGGATAAGGGTCCCGACCCTTGCTATATCTCTTTTAAGATTTCCGATAGCCTGAGTATTTTCCAGCTGGCCTATGGCCTTCTGGAACTTAAGGTTAAAAAGGTTCTTCTTAATATCATTAAGCTTCGCTTCCAGCTCTTCTGTTGTTTGCTCTCTTATATCGCTTACTTTCATTTTTATTCCAATCAGCCCGACTATTCGCCGTATATAAATTTAGTTTTAATAGATATTTTATTTGAGGCCAGCCTGATAGCTTCTTTTGCTACTTCAAAGCTTACCCCCGACAATTCAAACATGATCTTGCCCGGTTTTACGACTGCCACCCAGCTTTCGGGTGCGCCTTTTCCTCCGCCCATACGGGTCTCTGCAGGTTTTTTTGTTATCGATTTATGTGGAAAAATATTTATCCACACTTTTCCCCCTCTTTTTATATACCTGGTAAGGGCCACTCTTGCAGCTTCTATCTGTCTGCTGGTAAGCCAGCCGGCTTCCAGCGCCTGGAGCCCATATTCTCCAAAGGCAAGGTTTGTCCCTCCCTTGGAGGTTCCCTTCATTCTGCCTCTATGGACCTTTCTGTGCTTTACCCTTTTGGGCATTAACATCGCTGCCATTAATATCTCCTAACCCGAACCTGTTATCTGCCCGGCTATTTTTCTTTCTTATCTGTTTTTGCTTCTTTAGTTTTTTCTGCTTTTTCTGTTTTATCTTTTTTGACCTTTTTGCTTTCAGCCTTTTTGGTCTTTTTAGTCTCCGCCTTTTTGCTTTCAGGCTTTTTGGCATCTTTAGCTTCTACTTTTTTGCTTTCAGGCTTTTCCTTTTTCACTGCCGCAGGCTCTACTATTTTTTCTGCTTCTTTTTTTTCTTCCGGTTTTTCAGTTATTCCTGAGTCTTCATTATTTCCAAGACCTGAGCTAATTACAGTTTTTCTTATTTCCCTGATCTTTCTGGCACCCTTTTTCACATTGGCCCTTACTGCATCTCTGGTCCTGTTCATCTTGTTTTTTGGTCTTACTGATGGTCTTTCCGCAGCAGGTTTTTCCTCTACCGCATTATCCAGTATCACATCTCCAAGATAGAGCCATACCTTGACTCCTATTTTTCCAAAAGTAGTTTTTGCTTCGGCAAATCCATAATCTATATTGGCCCTTAGCGTATGAAGCGGCACCCTTCCTTCCCGGTACCATTCAGTCCTTGCCATTTCAGCTCCGCCAAGTCTCCCAGAACACTGTATCTTTATTCCTTTTGCACCTGCTTTTAATGATACTGTCATCGATTTTTTCATAGCTCTTCTAAAGCTTGCCCTTCCCAGCAGCTGATTGGCAATGCTTTCCGCTACAAGTTTTGCAACCAGTTCCGGTTTTTTAACCTCTACTATATTTAACTGTATTATACTTCCTGTGGCATCTTCTATTGATTTTCTTACATCATTTATAGTCGCCCCTCTGCGTCCTATTACCATACCGGGTTTGGAAGTATGCATATCCACCTTTACTTCTTCAGCAGTTCTTTCCATCTCTATTCTGGATATCCCCGCATTTCCAAGCTGGTCCTCAATTATTTGACGGATCATCATATCTTCTTTTAATAAACGTGCATAATCCTTTGTCGCAAACCATCTGGATTGCCACCCTTTGTTTATGCCTATTCTAAGTCCTATTGGATTAACCTTTTGACCCATTATCCTTAGCCTCCTCTTCTTTGCCATCAGAAACAATCACGGTCAGGTGCGAGGTCCTTTTCCTGATCTTTGCAGCTCTGCCTCTTGCGCGGGGTCTGAACCTTTTGAGTATGGGACCTTCATTTACAAATACTTTTGCAACTACCAGATCATCTTCATTCATATCATGATTTTCCATAGCATTCGCTGCCGCACTTTCCACAGCTTTTTTCATTATTGCTGCAGCTTTTTTTTGAGTAAAAGTAAGCAAGTCCACTACTTCCTCTACTTTCTTGGATCTGATAACATCTGCCACATATCTTAATTTTCTCGGCGAGATTCTAATAAATTTTTCAATTGCCTTAGCTTCCAAGCTATTGCCTCCCTGTTAAAACTACCTGCTCATTTTTTATTCTTCTGTCTTTACTGTTGCCGTGCTCTCACTTCTACCCTTGAAAGTATGCGGCCTTATTGATCTTGTAGGCGCAAATTCTCCAAGCTTATGCCCGACCATTGATTCAGAAATAAATACAGGAACATGCCTTCTGCCGTCATGAACCGCTATTGTATGCCCGACCATCTCAGGAAAAACCGTAGAGGCCCTGGACCATGTCCTTATGATCTTCTTGTCTCCGACTTCATTTAATTTATTGACCTTTTCTAGAAGTTTCACTTCTACGAAAGGTCCTTTTTTTAAAGACCTTGACATAAGTCTCCTCCTCTTATTACACCTTACTTATTTCTTCTTCTGACAATATATTTATCTGTACCCTTATTTCTTTTCCTGGTCCTATACCCAAGCGTGGGCTTGCCCCAGGGGGTCACCGGATCCCTGCCGGAACTTTTATTCTTTCCTTCTCCTCCGCCATGCGGATGGTCGACCGGATTCATGGCCGTTCCTCTGACGGTGGGCCTTATACCCAGCCATCTTTTTCTTCCGGCTTTCCCAAGATTTATGATCTCATGGCTGGTATTTCCAATTTGTCCGATTGTGGCCCTGCATTTGAGCCTGACCAGCCTGACTTCTCCGGAAGGCAGTTTGATATTGGCGTATTCTCCTTCTTTTGCCAGGAGCTGTGCATATCCGCCAGCGGATCTTACAAGTTCTCCGCCTTTCCCTTCCTTCAGTTCTATATTGTGTATGATAGTTCCAACCGGAATGCTCTCTATGGGAAGACTGTTTCCTACCCTTATATCAGCTTTCTCCCCTGATACTATCTCATCTCCCACCTTTAGTTTTAGAGGAGCTATTATATATCTTTTCTCCCCATCTCTATAGGTCAATAAAGCTATCCTGGCACTTCTGTTCGGATCATATTCAATATGAGTGACTTTTGCCGGAATATCATCTTTTTTCCTTTTAAAATCAATGATCCTGTACAGCTTTTTATGCCCGCCTCCGCTGTGTCTTCTGGTTATCTTTCCTTCACTGTTTCGGCCGGCTTTCCTGTTGAGCTTCTTAGTCAATGATTTCTCCGGCCTCTTCTTTGAAAGAGACGAAAAATCTGCAACCGAAGCACCTCTTCTTCCCGGAGTCGTAGGTTTATATTTTCTTATAGCCAATTTTCATTCCTCCAAACTAATCAGACCGACTCAAAGAAATCGATCTTATCCTTTTTACCGAGAGTAACCACTGCTTTCTTCTTCCGCGAATTCCTGCCGATCGATTTTCCCAGTCTTTTGGGTTTTGATTTGATATGGCTCGTGCTGATTTTTAATACAGTCACGTTAAATACCTCTTCAATGGCATGCTTTATCTGGCCCTTGGTTGCTCTTAAATCAACAAAAAAAGAATATCTCTTATCCTGTACCCCCGCATAACTCTTTTCCGATACTACGGGAGCTATAATTATATCTCTAGGATTTGGACTTGCCATCAGTCATCCTCTCAATCAATTTATTTAGCGAATTTTTTGTAAAGATCACATAATCTGAAAACATCAGGTAATATGCATTTATTCCATTTGCGCTTTCAACCACTACATTACTAATATTCCTGAAGGATTTAGAATCATTATCATTTAGATTTTCTGTTACTACCAATATTTTGTTCCCTGCGATTTTAAGGTTCTCTATTATCTTTGCAGCCTTTTTTGTACTTGCTTCTTTTAGCCCGAAATCATCCACTACTATGATCTTCTTATTCTTAAATTTATCTGAAAGGGCTATAGCTTTTGATTTTCTGATGACCTTTTTATTTAATTTAAAAGAATAGTCCCTTGGCTTTGGTCCAAACGTAACTCCTCCGCCTTTCCATAAAGGAGACCTTATTGTCCCTGCCCTTGCATTGCCGGTACCTTTCTGCCTCCAGGGCTTCCTTCCGCCGCCTCTTACCTCGCTTCGCCCTTTAGTACTGTGCGTACCCGATCTTATCTGTGCAAGATATCTTCTTATATCCTGATAGATGACCTCTTCACCGGGACCGGTTTTTACCAGATCATCAGATATTTTAAGTTTTTCTTGTTCATTTCCCTGCTTATCAACAACGCTTAAGCTAGCCATCTTTATCTCCTAAAACAAAATATTCTAAATCTTTTTAAGATATACCATGCTTCCCTTTGCACCCGGTATGCTGCCCTTCACCAAAATCAAATTCTCATCCAGGATTATATCCACTATCTCTGCTTTCGGGAGAGTGGTCCTCTTGCCGCCCAGCCTTCCGGGCATCTTCTTACCCTTTAGTATTTTGGCCGGTGTCGCACACATCCCTACTGCTCCGGGTATCCTGTGAGCATGCGAGCCATGGGACATCCTTCCCCTGTGAAAGTTATGTCTCTTTATGACTCCGGCAAATCCCTTGCCTTTGGTATTGCCTGTTATCTTCAGTTTATCCCCGGGTTTGAATATAGATATATCTATGACGTCTCCCGGTTTATACTCCTTATCAAAATCCTCGACCCTTATCTCTTTTAAATATCTCCTGAGGTCGACATTATTCTTGGAAAATACCCCTCTGATAGGTTTATTGACTTTCTTCTCCCTAACAGTGCCAATACCTACCTGAAGGCTGTTATATCCATCTTTTTCTTTATTTTTTACCTGTACCACTATACAGGGATCTGCTTCAACAGCTGTCACATATACTGCGTCGCCATTTTCGAGGAATACCTGTGTACATCCTATTTTTTTTCCATATAAAGCGTCTACCATTTTTACTCCACCTTCACTTTTTAATACCAACCCAAAGCAAGGAGTTTATATTATTTACTTCACTGCGTCAATAATAAAATCTTAATAATTCCCGGGTTTAAGATTTAATCTCAATATCCACTCCGGCGGGCAGGCTCAACCTCATAAGAAGGTCGACTGTCTTTGGAGTGGGCTCAATTATATCTATAAGCCTTTTATGCGTCCTTATCTCAAAGTGTTCCCTTGAATCCTTATTTACATGGGGTGATTTTATAACGCAATAAACATTTTTTCTATTAGGCAATGGAACAGGACCGGAAACTTTTGCACCGGAATTTTCTATTGTTTCCACTATCTTTTTTGCAGACCTGTCTATCACCTCGTGATCATAAGCCTTTAATTTTATTCTGATTTTCTGACCTAATTTAGTTGCTACCAAATCATTTCCTCCTAATTACCCATTATCTTCATCACTTACTCTATAACACTGATAACACTGCCGGCGCCTATCGTCCTTCCGCCTTCACG
>CBEVGD010000100.1:0-5397 GCA_965549355.1 uncultured bacterium
CAAGTCCGCTCCTTATGCCGCCGCTTGCAATCACTTTTAAATCTTTTCCGGCACAGTCTATCATCTCAAGACATTCTACTGTAGGTATGCCCCATCCCCGGAAGCTCCCCGCTACCTTTCTTTTAAGCATGTCTCTGGAGCGCCCGTTCTCTATTTTTATCCATGATGTTCCGCCGGCGCCTCCCATATCTATGCCGCTTACTCCGGCTGATACAAGCTTTGCCGCCGTATCTTCCGATATTCCAAAACCCACTTCCCTTACTATCACAGGGAAGGGCGCCTTCTCGCATATCCGGGCTATCTTTCCAATAAGTCCCGAAAAGTCAGTATTTCCTCCATTCTGGAAGACCTCCTGCATGGGATTTAAGTGAAGCATAAGACCGTCAGCTTTTATCATGTCGACTGCTTTTATACATTCCGCCGGGCCAAACCCATAATTTAGCTGTACTGCCCCCAGATTGGCAAATAAGAGTATATTATGGGCAATATCCCTGATATTGAATGTATCTTCCTGTGCCGGATCTTCAAGTACCACCCTCTGCGAACCGACGCACATTGCAATATTTTTGTCCCGCGCTACAGCAGCAAGCCTCCTGTTTAGTATCTTTGCATCGCGGATACCCCCGGTGATGGGAGATATCATGATGGGCGCATCGAGCTTCTTCCCAAATATTTCTATTCCTGTATTTATATCATCAAAATTTAAGTCCGGCAGAGCCTGATGGATGAATCTGTAATCACTGAAACCGGCAGAAGTACTCCTGTCTTCCATGTCCCCATTAAGGCTCAGTTCAAGATGATCCTGTTTTCTTCTGCTGTCTTCCATACCTTAAAAATCCCTTTTTATCAAAAATTCTGCAAGCTGGCTGTATCGGCCGACAAACTCTTTTTTTATAGGAAGGCTCTCCATCTCATTCAGCGCCATTCTGTAATATTTTTCAGCCTGCTCCCTGCAATAATCCCTGGCCCCGGCTTTTTCCAGAAAGCCGAGCACTGTCGCCACATTCCCGTCATCTATACTTTTTTCTTTGTATATCCGGAAAAGCTCGCTGCTTTTCTTCCTTCCGTATTCCTGGATGAAAAAAACTATGGGAAGTGATTTCTTTCTCTTCCTTATATCGCTGCCCTGAGGTTTTCCCGTTCTCCCGTCTTTGCCCCATATGCCCAGAATATCATCTATTATCTGGAAGGCTATCCCCAGATATTTACCGAATCTTTCAAAGCTATCAAGCTTTTCTCTTTCCAGATAAAGGACCGCTCCTGCCTCAAGCGCTCCTGATATAAGGGCAGCTGTTTTCTTCTCTATCATCTTTATATACTGCTCTACAGATACCCTATCCCTATGCTCAAAATCAATATCCATATACTGGCCCTCCAGCATCTCAAGACAGTTTGATTCCAGTATATCCAATACTTCGGCCTGTTTCTGCCCCGGCATGCCCCTGCGGCCGAGCCTCAGGACCGAAAGGCCCGCAAGCACCTTCAGGGCCGAACCCGCATTTATGGCCTGTGAAGCGCCCCATACCTTCCATACAGTCGGCCTGTGCCTCCGGAGCTCATCTTCATCCTGTATATCATCATGGATAAGCGAATAATTATGTATAAGTTCTATAGCTGCCGAAACAGGAAGTGCCCTTTTAAAGTCTCCGCTTACAGATTCTGATGCAAGAAGGCTGAGCGTGCCCCTGAGCATCTTGCCGCTATTTGCATCTCTGCTTTCCCTGCCGCTCTTATCTATCCATCCCATATGATATTTCATCATATCGTATAAATAGAGGTCCCGGCCCTTAAATAGCGACTTTAATTCCTTTTCTATATATGGTGCATATCTTATGAATATTTCCGGCATTTCTGCCATATCTTTACCCCTTTAAAATGTTATTCCATCCTGCTGCCTTCTCAGCTGCAGTATCATGGAGCCTTCCACCAGTTCGACATCATTATAGGTAATGGGCTGGCCCTTTTGTATATTGTTTTTAAGCCTGCAGCCTTCGCTCAGGCCCATTGGGAGGAGGTTTTCTTCTCTGGCTATCTCATAATGTTCTATCATCCCATATGTTGCGTATGCTCCTATTCCATCAAGTAATTCTCCAGCTTTGAGATCCTTCTTTCCATAAGTGACCACCTCCGATATAAGTCCCGCCATCGGCACTATCGTAGGCTCTCCCAAAAAGTATGCCCTTGCCACCGAAAGAGGCGCCTCAATGCTTGTAAGATGATAGGGTCTGTATAGGAGATAATTCGGCCCATCGCCAAAAAGAAGATATTTAAGCTCATCCCTTATTATCTTCAGGTGAGAAGTATATACAAGGAACACCCCCGGAGCCACATCCCCTATTGCAAATTCGACTACTCCCTTCCTGGAAAGTATGCCGCCATCTTCTTTGAGGCTATATCGCCCCGCAAGCTCGCTGACATTTACACTGGCCCCATGCATACCTCTCACATCAGGTACGAGTCCCGTAGCATTTGATAGGCATGCCATCTCAACCATCGACTTGGTCCCGTCAACAAATGAAGTCATCATCCTTGCGCTGGCCCCTTTCCGGGCCGCATATTCTGCAAGGGTATCGGGATTGGCTTCCCTGTCCAGGGGATTGTTCTTGCCCTTGCCGGCTGCGATCACCTCAAGGCCAAGGGCATCTGCCATATCAAAAAGCTCCTTTGCCGCCGCCGGTTCGTCTCCGGCCGCTAAAGTATAGACAATACCGGCATTATCGGCCATTTTCTTGAGAAGCGGCCCGATAGTGGTATCTGCCTCCACATTGAATGTCACTACATGTTTTTTATTATTTATGGCGCTGAAGGCTATCTGCGCACCTGCTTCAGTATTTCCTGTTGCATCAACAACCACATCGACTTCTTCAATACCTGTCAGGATCCCTATTTCATCTGTAACAATAGTCCTTCCGGATGCTATGGCGCTGCTTATTTGTTTCTTCATGCTGCTCCTGTCCGCACCGCCCGCCTTTATGGTCTCCAGGTCAGCATTTTCCGGAGATACTTTTATCCCAGACTCGACAAGAGCCATATCTTCAGCATCAAGCCCTATGCTTTTAAGTATTTTAGCTGCGCTGTTTACATCCCTGCTTGCCGCAGCGATGACATCCATCCCCGGAAGAGTCTTTAAATGAGCGGTCATGCTGCTGCCCATCTGGCCCATTCCTACTATTGCTACCCTGATGGAACCGCCCCGCGACTGGAGATCTTTTAACTTTTTATTTAATCCAAGCATGGTATCCTTTCATAATATTGGTAAGAAGTATTCAAATACATTCTTAAGGTATCTACTTATATTAGTAACAATACAATCTTAAGGTATATATTAAGAATTTACAAGAAGAATGGAGCCGCTACTTCCAGATTACAGATTTAAAATCCGGATCTTTCTTTCCAAATCTGACATTATTTATGATATATGGATTGCCAAAAAGGCTCAGCAGTTCCCTGTCGGATTCACTATCGCTGTAACAATAGGATGCTTTCCAATCCACCCTGTCTTCCTTATGGCTGCCAAGAAGCATCTTTATCTTATTTTTCCCATAACAATTCAAACCGGTGATCTTTATTTTATTATCATTACAGGTCGTTCTTGTGCATATCAGCTCAGAAAATCCCAGTCCTCTGCTTACTTTCTCCAGATATAGATCCAGGGAAGCGCTCAGAAGAATGATCTTGTAGCCCTTATCTTTGAGTCCGGTGATTTCCTTCCTGGCGGTTTTGAGGATCCGCCCCAGAAGATATTTGGAGAAATCGTCAAAAAGCGCCTCCACATCCCTGATCCTGGATGAATCAATGATCAGATTAATATATATTTCCTTAAACTGCCTCTGGGAATATATCTTCAGAAAATACTTCAGCGCCCCATAAACCAACCTGCAGAAAATTGGTATATTCTTAATGGACAGATCAAAATATCTGAAAAATAATAGGATCATCGAGTCTTTCTTTATCAATGTCCCATCGAAATCAAATAATGCTATTAGTTCCATACTTTCAATAAGAATCCGGAATAGGGATTACTAATTATTCCAAAAGATTGCGTTTTCTTTCAAATTTTCACTTAAATAACGGGCCCTTAAAATAAACATTTTATTAAAACAGTAGTACAATTGAGCTCAATATGAAATTTTGTAATATCATATTAATTTAATTTTTATTTTACAAGCATTAAAACTTAAAACATAAGAGAGATGTTAGTAGTCTTTGGAGCATTAAAAATTGAACTTGGCCCCATACTCAGATCGATCCATATCTATAATATCCATAAGGCCGGGAAAACTATCATATATGAAGGATTTAAAGACAGCGGGCCCATCGCCATTATTCAGACAGGGATGGGAGCAAAAAACGCAATGCAGGCTGCTAAGTTTTTTAAGGATAATTTTTTAGGATATATAAAAGATCGCATTATAGGACCGGAAAACAATATAGAGGTCCTCATGATAGGCTTTTGCGGGGCAACAGATGAGAGTATGAAAATTGGAGATACTGTAGTATACAGTTCAATAAAAAACATCACCCGCTCTGATGAAAAAGAGTTTTCATTAAACAGCTCGCTGGAACTTGGAAAAGATGGACCGGCCCGTAACCGCATCAAAGACGGTCCCTTATACGCAGCCGGCGCCACTGTCCCTGAAGTCATAACAAGTCCCGCTGCAAAGAAACAATTAAACACCGGCTTTGATATCCAGGCCATAGATATGGAAAGCTACCCGGTCGCTGAAACCGTACGGGAAATGAATCTGCCGTTTAGCTGTATAAGAGTTGTCTCTGATGGAGCCGGGGATCTGCTTCCTTCATATTTTGGAAGTACCACCGGTATCAAAATGGCCGTAAATATTATGCTGTCCCTTTTGAGATCCATTTTTGATAGAAAAGAACTTACAGCCAATAAAAATGCTGTCAAAAACATAAGAAAAGCAAATCTAAGATTGGCAAAGGTATCTGCGGATCTCATTTCAGGCTTTACCGCTAATACTTCAAATAAAACCCTTTGATCTGTAGAAGATATTTTTTATCAAATAAATTATCCCACCCATCATCCCGATTATCAGAATGATTGCCAGAACTATGAGAGAAAACAATGTAGCCTGGCTCTGTGCGATCCCGAAGCTGGTAATTGCAAAAACCAGCGCATTTTCCCTTATGCCTATTCCTCCGATAGTGACCGGTACGCTTGAGGCCAGAACAATAAAGGGTATTATAAATATAAACACATGAAATTTTAACTCCAGGCCCAGGGCAAGTGAAATAGAGCTGTAGCTTATAAGGAAAAACACCTGCATTATTAAACTGAACAAATAGCTTATAAGAAGATATTTGATTTTATGCCTGTAACCTATAAGGATGCCGTGAAATTCTTTTAGCCCGGGTCTTATCCTTGAAAATATCCGG
>CBEVGD010000101.1:0-5350 GCA_965549355.1 uncultured bacterium
GTTATAAAAATATTTTTAAGACCTTTCCCACTGGCGATCCTTGCTGTATCGTATGCATACTCAAAATAAATAGTCGGCTCAGTATATGTATAGGATATGCTACTGCAATCATTTTCAATTGCATGGCCCACTATTTCTTCTGGAGAAATATCTCTTCCCTGAATATTTCCATTATCAGAAGCCACCTGCGATATTTGATAGTTCTGGCAGAAAAAACATTTAAAATTACAGCCTACTGTTGCTATTGATAATGAATTTGAGCCAGGCAAAAAATGAAAGAGGGGTTTCTTCTCAATAGGATCCGTGTTCTCTGAGATCAATTTCCGGTAAACGAGACTATACAGGACACTATTTCTATTTTCCCTTACACAGCATATGCCCTTTTCTCCGCTGTCAATGATACATCTATGATTACAGAGATCGCATCTTACTTTATTATTTTTTAACTTTGAGTATAAGTATGCTTCTTTCATAATGCTAAAATTATACTTTATTTAAGCAGATGCTGGAATATTTAAGTAACTAAATTTAATTGCTGCGGACCTGGAAGTAAATTCTATTAGATCTGAGTAATCTTGTTTGAAATAATTTCTAAATAAATAAATAAAAAAAATATTAATTTAATACTTGCAATAGTTATTATATATAGTATAATAGTTTCTATTATATTATAATTAATAATATATTTACTTAAAAACTATTAGAAAGTGTCATTATGAAAAGAATATATAAGTATCTATTCAGGAAAGAAGCCGGGTTTGCATTAGTGGAGATAATGGTAGTAATTATTGTAATGAGCGTACTCTCGGGAGTAGCCGTACCGAGCTACATGACTATTAAAAACAGGGCAAGTGAATCAGGAACTGAAAGTGATATGAAAGGTATTGCTGCTGCCCTTGAATTGTATAGTGTTTACAATGATAGATATCCGTTTTCAGGCGAGGGAACTGAAGCATTGGAAGACAAGGGATATATAAAAAATATTTCAGAGAATGATCTATGGGAAAATCAATACAACTACAATTCAGATGGAGATGGTTATACTTATCGAAGTTTCGGGATTGATGGTGAAAACGGAACGGAAGACGATATAGTATTTAAAAACGGAACAATGATTGCTGATGGAGCATATGGAGATTTGCCCGGAGAAGGAAACGGCAGCGGTAAACCTAAACCACCGGTGGTAAAGGATCCGATAGTTTCCAAGAAAATAGATAAGGTAAAGAAAGATAGCATAGGATACGGCGCCCTGAAGAAATAACATATCAATCTGTGGTCAGTAATAAGTATTACGGAATCTAATGCGTTATTGCTTTATTTGCATTATAATTACCTCAAATGATAATATCGTTTATAGGTTTTGCCGGTAGATATTAATGATCACAAGTATTTTAAGAATATTTCTTACCAGATCCATTGAACCCTTCGTGCTTGGAAGCGATCAGGAAGATGTTCTTACCCTGGATGAAAAAAATCTGGGTTTATATATACACATTCCTTTTTGCAAGAAGATCTGTTCATTCTGTCCGTATTATAAGGTTCTATACGACAGGGACCTGATGGAAAAATATATAGCGGGTCTGTTTAAAGAGATTAAGCTTGTAGGGGCACTTAATGAAAATAAAGCCAAGATCACAAGTGTATATTTTGGCGGAGGGTCGCCGGCACTGGCAATAGATTTTCTTTCTGAGATTATGGGCAGGATAAGGGAATCGTTTAGTATTGGTGGAAATATAGGAATTGAACTTCACCCCAGGGATATAGATAAAAACCTCATAAAATGTCTGAAGTCAATTGGATTTGATATGATCAGTATCGGTGTTCAATCATTTCAGGAGAAGTGTCTCCATGCTCTGGGAAGGGATAGTATAGATAATATCGAGAAAGTGAGGATTGCGGCTGAAGGAGGATTTAAAATTATAGACATAGATCTTATTTTCGGTATCCCGGGACAGACAGCAGAAGATATCGTCAGTGATTTTGAAATTGCCGCGAATAATGGAGCAACCCAAATATCAACATACCCATTTATCGAATTTTCCTACAGTGATCTAAAAACCGGACCCGCGGGACGGAATATTCAGAAAAAGATGTTGGAAGATTTAATAGATATAAGCCAGAGAAAAGGTTTTAAGCATACTTCAGTCTGGACTTTTTCAAAGAAGGGCCATGGAACATATTCCTCAGTCACAAGAGATAATTATATTGGTTTTGGTCCGGGCGCCGCCTCTCTCACAAAAAATATTTTTAAAATAAACACCTTCTCGGTAGAAGAGTATACTAAATGTCTTTCAGGAGGGAAGTTGCCAACGGCTCTTACTCTAAAATTTAATAAAAGGAGGAGAGCATTGTACTGGCTATTCTGGTCAGCATACAGCCTGCATTTGAATAGGGCCAGTTTCAGGGATCTGTTCAATGAAAAGTTCGATTCATTTTTTGGTTTAGAGATATTTATTGGGAAAAAACTTAAATTAATCAGAGAAGAAGAGGGAGGTTACGAAATTACTGCTAAAGGGGCACAGCTTTATCATTTGATGGAACAAGTTTACACTCATCAGTATATTGATAAGACCTGGAAAATAGCTTTAAGTGACCCATGGCCAGAAAAGATAATATTGTATTAAAGATCAAAAAATTGTTTTCAATGCTGTATTAGCCATAATTGCCAAAAATGATTTAACGAAGTGCATTAAAATGAATAATTATAAATCTATTTTAAAAGCTGATCCAATAAATCGGCTCTTAGAAAAAGATAAATGATTATAAAATTACAAATTATGTATTAGACACTTTAGCGGGAAGACTTATCTGTGCTATAATCTGATAATGAAGAAAAAAGCTGGTTTTGATAATGAGAAATATCTAAAGGAGCAAACTGATGCTATCCTGGAAAGAGTGGGGAAGTTTGATGATAAACTTTTTCTGGAATTCGGGGGAAAGCTCTGTTTTGATTATCATGCCTCCAGGGTCCTGCCCGGCTATGATCCGAATGCAAAGATACGTCTCCTTCAATCTCTGAAAGATAAGATCGATATAATATTATGTATTTATGCAGGTGATATTGAAAGCGGAAGAGTCAGGGGGGATTTTGGAATCACCTATGATACGGCTACTTTTAAATTAATAGATGATCTGCGACAATGGGGTCTTGATATACTTGCTGTCGTGATCACGCGTTTTAGCGGACAGCCATCAGCAGAAGTCTTTAAAAACAAGCTTGAAAGGCGAGGAGTAAAGGTTTATCTGCATTATCCTATTAAAGGTTATCCGACAGAAACAGATACTATATGCAGTAAAAAAGGTTTTGGAAAAAATGAGTATATTGAAACAAATAATCAGATAGTAGTCGTTACGGCTCCAGGTCCAAATAGCGGAAAGCTATCGACCTGTCTTTCGCAGCTATATCACGATCATAAAAACGGCTCAAACTCAGGATATGCTAAATTTGAGACATTTCCGATATGGAACCTTCAATTGGGACATCCGGTAAATATTGCTTATGAAGCAGCTACCGCAGATATAAAAGATTTTAACCTTGTCGATCCTTTTCATCTTGCTAAGTATAATAAGACAGCGGTCAACTATAACCGTGATGTTGAGAGTTTTCCAATACTTAAACTGATTATTAGCAAGATTCTTAAAAATAAAAACAGCCATCATATAATGTATAATTCTCCAACAGATATGGGAGTAAACAGGGCAGGTTTTGGAATCATTGATGATGATATTGTAAGAGAAGCAGCAAAACATGAGCTGATCCGGAGATATTTCCGGTATAATACGGAATATCTCCTCGGAGTCGAAAAAAAAGATACTGTTGACCGGGTTAAATTATTAATGGAAGACCTTAAAGTAAAAGTCGAAGATAGGAAGGTAGTAAAAATAGCCCGCAGTGAAGCAATGGAAGCAGAAAAAACAGGCAAAGGAAATGAAGGGATATTTTGCGGTGCAGCCATGGAACTTTCAGACGAAAGGATCATTACCGGCAAGAATTCAAAACTTCTGCATGCATCGTCAAGTCTTGTTTTAAATGCAATAAAGGTCCTGGCAAATATACCGGACGAAATACATCTGCTGCCACCCGGGGTCATAGAACAGATATCAAAGTTAAAGAAAGGAATATACAGGGAAGAATCTGAGAGTCTTGACCTTGAAGAGACTCTGATAGCTCTATCAATAAGTACAACCGGTAACCCCGCTGCTGAAACTGCAATGAAAAAGCTTGAAGATTTGAGAGACTGTGAAATGCATATGACCCACATCCCAACACCGGGAGATGAAGTCGCTCTTAAGCGGCTGGGAATAAACCTGACCACGGACGGACGATTCTCTTCCAGGAACCTTTTTATAACCTAAAACCTTTATATCGGCTAATATTCTATAAAGTATAAATATATATATTAGTACTACTATATAAATTGTTGTTAATTATTATATAATATTATATTATTACTAATATAATATTTATCAGGCTATGGGTTTTATTGTTAACTAAGAACCAGAAGTTTAATATGCCTATTAATACTCTATGATTTTAATATGATGGATAAAGAAAAAAGGCCAAGAGAGCAAGTTGCTAAAGAAATCAATAAACTGAATAAAATAATCACCGGCCTTAAAACCATGGAAGACAGATATGAATCCATGGAGAACTCTCTTAAAACAAGTGAAAAGAAATACAGGGAGCTCATAGATTCTCTACCTATGGGGATAGTAGAACTGGACCGTGACGGCATAATATTAAATACTAACAAAATCGCTCTTAAACTTTTAGGTTGCAAAAGAACAGATATGCTTCATAAGCATTTTACTTCTATTGATGCTATCGAGGAGAAAAACCTTCCCCAGTATTTTAAATTATTTGATTTTGCGGTAAGCGGTGAAAGAAAATTATCAAGTGAGGCAGTTTTTAAAGATAAGAAGGGCAATGAAATATTTCTTGAGTCCAGGTTCAATCTGGTTAAAAGCGGTACGAAAGTGATGGCTATTCAAGTAATAATAAATGATGTAACGGAAAGAAAAAAGATTGAAAATAAGTTAGAATACCTCAGGTTTCGCGATCCGCTTACCGGTCTTTTCAACAGGCCCTATATGGATGAGGAAATAAAGCGCCTGGATGAGAAAAGGCAACAGCCCTTGAGTTTTATAGTCGGGGATATAAACGGCTTAAAACTGATAAATGATGCTTTTGGAAATGATGAAGGGGACCGCTTATTATGCAGAGTAGCAGATGTTTTCCGGAAAACATGCCGCAAAGAAGATATCATTTCAAGATATGGCGAGGATGAGTTTGCAGTTTTACTGCCTAAAACTAATAAGAAAACAGTGTCCGGAATAAAGAAAAGAGTAT
>CBEVGD010000102.1:0-5321 GCA_965549355.1 uncultured bacterium
AGAGAAGTTAAAAAGCTAAATCCTTCAGGGGATATAATGATATTTTCCAGCAAAACAGGAGAAGGCATTGACGGCTGGATCAGTTGGATCCGTAAAGAAATTAAACAATAAGATAGGAACCTGTCCGAGAACAAGCCAAGATTCAATTCTCGGATAGGCTCCTAGAAATAAAATATACAATAATTACTTCCCGCTACACACCCCCGGGTGCAGTATAAAACCACTCTATAACACAGATTACTGTGCATAAAAATAAAAAATTAGATGGAGAATGAGTGCTTGTCCATCTTTGTTAAAATTGTTACAAACCTTTTACAAACTTTTATTGACATTGAATAAAGTTAATGATAAGTTACACTAATTATGTTACAAACCAATTACAAATATAGTTTTGGAATTGAAGGAGGAGCATGAAATTAATATCTAAATTATTGGTAGTATTCCTGGTAAGCATTATGGCCCTATCAATGATTGGCTGCAGTAGATCTGGTAGCGAAAAGGGCGGAGAAATAATAAGCAGCTCTGAAGCTATTGAGTTATTCAACGATGAAGATATAGTAATTATTGATGCGCAAAAGTCGGCTTCATATATGAAAGAGCATATCGAAGATTCAGTAAATATAAGCAGGGCTGATATAGTAGTAAACGAACCTGTTTTAAGCATGCTTGCACCAAAGGAACAGATTGAAGAAGTCCTGGGCAGAAATGGTATAAACAATGACAGCAAAATACTTATTTATGACAGCAATAATAATATGGATTCAGCAAGGTTGTGGTGGACACTAAAAGTATATGGCCACGACTATGTAAAAGTCATAAGCGGAGGATTGATTGCTTTGAAGGAAGCTGGTGCCGACGTTTCAAAAGATTTACCGGACATAGCCGAAACAGAATATATTTCCAGTGGAAAGGATAATAGCCTGATAGCTGAGTTAAATGAGGTATTGGCCCTAGTAGAAGAGCCGGATGAAGATATCTTCATTATAGATGTACGCACCAAAGAAGAATATGACTCCGGAGCAATACCGGGCTCTGTTTTGATCGGCTATACAGATAATAACTATAGTGACGGGAGCTATAGGCCGGTTCAAAATATAAAGATCATCTATATTGAAAAAGGCATCAAATCTGATAAAACAGCAATCATTTATTGCAAATCCTCGGTAAGGGGCGCCCAGACTTTACTTGCGCTTTATAATGCCGGATATAGAAATCTTAAATTATTCGATGGAGGATGGATCGAATGGTCCGCAGATGAATCACTGCCCGTCCAGCTTCCTGCTGCCGGTGCCGCACCTGTTGAAGAAAGCGGCGGAGGTTGCGGTTAGCTTTAAATTTTGAAAAACAAGAAAATAACAAGAAAATAAGAAAGGGTATAAGAAAATGAAAAAAACAATATTAATTATCCTGATGCTAATAATGGCTGTGGTACTTGCTTCCCCGGCATGTACGCTAAATGTTGAAGTTGAAGAAGAATCAGGTACTGGTGAAGTTGTAGAAGCAGCGGAAGAAACAGGGGAAACTGCAGCAGAAGCTGCCGGCAATTATTTTGCAGAAAAGCCGGATGACAGCAATATAATAGCCCAGGACGCTTTTGTAGGAAAAATAGCATCCGGAGAAGAACTTTTTGTATTGGATCTCAGGTCAGCCGAAGATTATGCAGCCGGCCATGTTCTGTATGCAATAAGTACGCCATGGGGGACCGCAATAAGTGATAATCTTGATAAGCTGCCTGCAGATGAGACTATATATGTTTATTGTTATTCCGGTCAAACTGCCGGACAAACAGTCGCACTGTTAAATATCGCCGGTTTTGATGCAAAATCTGTTAAGTTTGGATGGAAGTTTGGAATATCAAAAGTTGAAGGCATAGATGAAGTAACAGAAACTGTGGCAAATGAGTTTGCAGAAGTCGATTCGCTGGATATAGCTCCTGCGATTGAAACTGCAGTAAAGGGACATTTTGAAGGACTTGCAGATGTGAGCGGCGGTACATATAAAAACTATATGATAAGCCCTGAAAATGCCAATAAATTAATAGGCGATGATGGTATAGTGTTTTTATCAATAAGGAAAGCTGAAGATTTTGCCCAGGGCCATATAGAAGGTGCCATTAATATTCCATGGGGAAAAGATATGCAGGAAGATTTTGATGTGCTCCCGATGGATAAAACTATTATAGTTTACTGCTATTCCGGCCAGACTGCAGCACAGACAGTAGCAGCAATGAGAATGATGGGATTTGACGCTGTTTCCCTGAACGGCGGGATGGGTGTAGAAGCTAATGATCCTATTGGCTGGGTAAATGGCGGATATGAATTGGCTAAATAATATTTATTGTATAAATAATAATAAGGGAGTTTGCTGGTATGTCAGAAGAAGTAAAAAGTGAAAGTAAAATAAAGAGATCGGCATCATCCAGGACCAGAACAAGAAAACCTAAAAGAAGTCAGATTCCGATAGGCATTGCCGTGCTTTTAATTGTTATTGCAATAGGGGTGCTCCTGACCATGAAATCAGTAAATCTGGGTATTTTTTGGTTCATTGGTATTATTTTCGGGTTTATACTTCAAAGATCAAGGTTTTGCTTTACTGCTGCGCTCAGGGATCCCTCATTAACGGGCGGGACAAGTCTGACAAAGGCTGTATTAGTGGCTTTTGCGATAACTACTATTGGATTCACTGCAATCAAATATGGAGCTTTTATAAAAGGATTGCCAATTCCGGGACAGGGGTTTGTTGCACCGGTCAGCTTCGGCACAGTTATTGGAGCATTTATGTTTGGGATAGGAATGGTAATAGCCGGAGGATGCGCTTCGGGAACGCTAATGAGAGTCGGTGAAGGATTTACCATGCTTATGATCACCCTGCTATTCTTTATAGCAGGATCACTCCTTGGAGCATATAATTATGGCTGGTGGAAGTTAAATGTGATATTAAAGGGTGAACCGGTATTTTTGCCGGATATATTTGGCTGGGCAGGAGCAATAGTATTGCAATTATTATTTATAGGACTGCTGTACTTAGCTGCAGATAAATGGGAAAAGAAAAAAAGTAATATCTAATAATAAAGGAGGATAAAATGAAAGAAGTCGTATTGGAATGTTATGGCGAAGCCTGTCCGATTCCACTGGTAAAGGCCCAGAAGAAGATAGAGGAGCTTGCTGCCGGAGATATACTTATTGTCCAAATAGACCATAGCTGTGCAATGAAAAATTTACCTGAATGGGCCAGGAAAGATGGGCATAATGTAGAAGTTGATGAAGTTGAAGATGGCGAATGGGAAGTTATTATTGAAAAGGTCGCTTAAGCAATAGGAGGCATATTTTGGATTTAAAGAAAAATGAGTATTATTTAGAATTATTTAAAAATCCGTGGACATATGTTAAGGGCGCTGTTCTACTATCAATATTTCAAATAGTCACTTTTGCTGCTACAGGAAATCCCTGGGGAGTGTCCGGTGCATTCACCTACTGGGGAGCGTGGCTGTTTGAACTTTTTGGCGGAAATGTAGACAAATGGTATTATTTCTCAGACAGGACAACCCTGGATGCAGGATTTATAAATAGTGCCAGCTCATTAAGAAATGCAGGCGTCATCTTTGGGGCGCTGCTTGCAACTCTGCTTGCTTCTCAGTTTAGAATTAAAAAACTGAAGTCATGGAGACAGGTACTGGCAGCTATGCTGGGCGGACTGTTGATGGGATATGGTGCAAGGATAGCTTCCGGCTGCAATATTGGAGCATTGTTCAGCGGGATCTCATCTCTTTCGCTTTCAGGCTGGGTTTATGCACTATTTATATTATTGGGAGCATTTGTCGGGGGCAAGCTTCTAACTAAGTTCTTCATGTAGGAGGAGAAATGAGAGAGAAAAAAGTTGAGAAATGGGATGTTGTAATAATTGGCGGCGGACCGGCTGGTCTTACTGCGGGAATATATTGCGGCAGAGCAAGACTAAAAACGATAATTATTGAGAAAGCTTTAATAGGCGGGCTGGCTACTTATACAAATGAAATAGAGAATTACCCCGGTTTTCCAGAGGGTTCAGGCGGTCTGGACCTTATGAACCTTTTTAAAAGTCAGGCCAAGAAATTCAATGTTTCGATTAAATTAACTGATGTAAAGTCGGTAGAACTCTCAGGAGATATAAAAACAGTAGAAACATTCAGGACAAAGTATGAGGCTAAAGTAGTAATAATTGCCAGTGGAGGAAGGCCCCGTATAACAAATGCTACAAATGAGGACAAGTTTTTATTTGATAAAGGCATATCTTTTTGTGCAACATGCGATGCGGCGGCAAATACTGGGAAAGATATTCTTATAATCGGCAGCGGGGATACAGCTATTGAGGAAGGAATGTTTTTGACAAAATTTGCCAATAAGGTGTATGTGTCTGTGATGCATGACTGCGACAAAATGGACTGTAATGAGATAGCAAAAGAAGCTGCGCAGACTAATCAAAAAATGGAATTTTTATGGAATACAGTTGTTGATAGTTTTGAAGGCGGCGAGCATCTTGAAAAGGTGATGCTCAAAAATTTAAAAACAGGCGAACTTGTTCCCCTGGAAGTCGATACTTGCTTTGAGTTTATAGGATATTTGCCCAATACAGAGATATTTAAGGATAAGATCGATCTTACTGATAGAGGATATGTCAGGGCCAATGAAAAAATGGAAACCAATATTGAAGGCGTATTTTCGATAGGAGATGTAAATGATAAATACCTGAAGCAGGTTGCTACCGCAGTCGGCGATGGGGCCATTGCCGGTTATGGATCTGAGAAATATATTGCTGAAAGTGAAATATTTAGTAATTTGATATGTAAAACAGATAAGCCGGTTGTCCTTTATTTCTATAATGCGATTGATGAGAAATCACGGGAAGTACTGACAATTATGGAAAAAATAAAGGTATCACACGGCTCTAAGATGCATATTACCATGATAGACATATATAAATCTAAGGGTATGGCAAGTAGATTGGATATTGATGATTTTCCATGTGTGGCAATCTTAAAAAACGGGAAAACCGATAAAGTCATATATGATAATATAAATGAAGAGACAATATTATCAGCTATATAATAGAAAATAAAAATTTTTTGTATTTATGGTAATATATTAATGATTTAAGAAAAAAGCAGATATTTATAAAGGTCTGATTTTGAAGAATGAAAAGAAAACATATATTTAGAAAAAAGAAGTATTACTTAAAAGACGCTCTATAAAAAAATAGAGCGTCTTTTTTTTGTTATTATGAGCATAAACTCATAATTATTTTAAGATATCAATTACTTGCCAATGAGTGCAAATAGGAGAATG
>CBEVGD010000103.1:0-5282 GCA_965549355.1 uncultured bacterium
GTCTTTTCGCTTATAAGGCTCTTTATGGAATCTATATTATTAAATTCCCCATATAAAAAACCTTCAAGCAGGGGTTCAAACATATTCTGCTTTTTAGGCTGTGCAGTCGCCGAAAGCGCTCCCATGGTTCTTCCATGGAAGGAACGCTTAAAAGTTATTACTTCAAAACGATTCTGTCCATATTTATCTGCAGAGTATTTTCTGGCCAGCTTGATCGCTGCCTCAATGGATTCCGTACCGCTATTTGCAAAGAATACTTTTTGTCCGAAACCCGTAAGTTCGCATAACCTGCGGGCAAGCTCTATTTGAGGCAGATTATAATATACATTTGAGGGCTGGATTATCTGCGATACCTGCTTTTGCAGGGCTTTTACTATATATTTATTGCTGTGTCCCACATTAAGGCATCCATATCCGGCAATAAAATCTATATATTTTTTACCCTCTATATCCCAGAGATACTGCATGCTTGCTTTCTTAAAAATAACAGGCAGCCGGCTGTATGTATTCATAAGATATTTGCTTCCGCGGTTAAAAGCCGCATTATTATCAGTTATGTCCATTATATTTCCCTTCAAACCTTTTTCTTTGTTATCATTGTCCCTATGCCTCTGTCTGTAAAGATCTCCACCAGTATTGAATGTTCCATGGTCCCGTTTAGTATATGGGTCCGGCCCACTCCCGAAGCCAGGGCATTTATGCATGCCTTTACTTTTGGTATCATACCCGAATTTATCTTACCATTATCGACCATGTCAAAACATTGTTTCGATGTCAGCCTGGAAATAAGTTTTTTATTTCCATTTTCCTCATCTATTATGCCGTCTACATCTGTCAGCATGATCATTTTTTCCGCATTAAGCGCTATGGCGATATCGGAAGCACAGGAATCGGCATTTATATTGTATGAATCTCCTTTTTTATCCACGCCCAGCGTAGCGATCACGGGTATATAATTATTTAAAAAAATATCATCAAGAAATTTCCTGTCTATACTTTCAATATCACCCACAAAACCAAGGTCCATCTCTTTTCCGTCTTTAAGATATTGTTTTTTTGTGCATTTTATAAAATTTCCATCATTTCCAGAAACACCCACGGCTATATTGCCGTGAAGATTAAGGAAAGAAACGAGCCTGGGATTGATACTTCCCACCAGCACCATTTTTACAATATCCATGACTTCCCCGGTTGTGACCCTGAGACCGTCGATAAATCTGGCCTCTATGCCCTTTTCTTTCATAAGCCCTGTGATCTGTTTCCCTCCGCCATGGACGAGTACGACTTTTATGCCGACATATTTCATCAGGACAAGATCGTCAAGCACGCTCTTTATGATACTCTCGTCTTCCACCATGCTTCCGCCTATTTTGACTACTACTATCTTATTTGAGTACTCCTTGATATATGGCAGGGATTCCAGGAGTATCCCCGCTTTCTGAAGATAGGAATCGCTTATATTTGCTTCATCATCCTTATAGTATTTTATATTTTTGTCTTCGGCCGACATTTTAATAACCTCGCTAACTATATTCTATCTGTTCTAAGTATGGTAAAGGGCATTAATTTTTACATAATCAAATGAAAGATCGGATGTCCACACGGTCCAGCAGCCGCTTCCATTTTTAAGATCGATTCTAAAGTTTAAGTCTCTTTCTTTCAGGGATTTTTCCGATATGGCTTTATCTACTTCTATTCCCGCTCCATCTTCGACTATCTTAAGATCCCCGAGATAAATATCTACATCATCAGGATCAAATTCACAGCCCGATGAACCGATAGCAGCATTTATTCTGCCCCAGTTCAGATCCTGTCCGAACATAGCCGCTTTGAAAAGATTCGAATTTGCTATTTTAAGGGCCGCCTTCTTTGCCTGATCATTATCCACGGCCCCGCATACATCGATCTCTATAAATTTTGTTGCTCCTTCTCCATCCATCACTATTTTTTTTGCAAGCTCCTTCATCACAAAGGATATGCCTTCTAAGAGTATTTTAAAGTTTTTATCATCCTCGTCCCTTACTTTAACACCGCTGGCTCCATTTGCCATAAGAAGCACCATATCATTGGTGCTCTGGCAGCCGTCGATGCTTATGCTGTTAAAGCTCGCCTTATTTTCCTTTCTTAATATTTTATCCAGCAATTTCTTCTCGATGCATGCATCGGTTCCTATAAATGCCAGCATAGTTGCCATATCGGGCTCTATCATCCCGGATCCTTTTGCCATACCTCCGATAGTTATTTTCTTTCCATCTTCAAGAGCTATGCTGATTGCGATTTTCTTTTCGGCGAGATCCGTTGTCAGGATGGCGCGCGCGGCTTCACTTCCGCCATCAGCACTCAGGTTTGCGGCACAGTCCCTTATTCCATTCTCTATTTTATCCATAGGAAGCTGCTTTCCTATTATGCCCGTAGAAGAGACCAGGATCTCTTCCCTTTTGATGTCCAGGGCATCCTCTCCCAGTTCCATTGTTTTTAAGGCATTTTCCATTCCCTTTTTCCCCGTACAGGCATTTGCAATGCCGCTGTTTATAATGACCGCTTTTATTTTATTATTTTTCTGAAGGCTTTCACGGTCTATGGTCACCGGGGCAGCCTGAAAACTGTTTGTCGTAAAGACCCCGCTGCACACAGATCCTTCCGGGGCATATATTATACAGATATCGGCCTTTTTCTTTGAGTTCTTGAGCCCGCAATGTGCGCTGCCTGCCATAAACCCCGGAACTGAAGTGATGCTTCCACCGCTTATCAGTTCAAATATTTTTGTATCCTTGCCTGTCATTATATTGATAAACACCTCTCCTTAATTGTATTAAGCTTAACTGTAGTAAAGTATGTCATTTATTTTATATTCCATTAAGATCCAGCCCCTCATCTTCATCAAATCCCATCATTATATTCATATTCTGGACCGCCTGGCCCGCTGCGCCTTTTAATAGATTGTCTATAGCACTGAAGATCTTCACGGTAGACGTCCTTGCATCATATATGGTTCCTACCATGCATAGATTGGTCCCCACCGTATCTTTGATATGCGGAATATTTTTCCCTATAAACTTTACAAAACGGCTGCTTTTATAAAATTCATTATAAATATCAACTATCTTATCTTCGATATTACCATCTCCTGCTGTATCTATTTTGCAATATATAGATGAAAATATGCCCCTGACCACAGGAAGAAGATGGGGCGTAAAGTCTATCTTCTCGCTGTATCCGCATAATTTCTTGATCTCCTGCTCCATCTCTCCAATATGCCTGTGCCCCGATGCGCTATAGGCATAAAAATTATTATCAAGATTCCCGAAAAGATACGCCTCTTTTAACTTTTTTCCCGCTCCGCTGATACCTGATTTAGAATCGATATTTATACTGCTTATCTTATATTTGCTTTTTAAAAGCGGTGCAAGCCCCAGAAGGACAGATGTCGGATAACATCCGGGATTAGCAATATTTTTACTTTTTTTTATTTCTTCACTGTTGATCTCGGGCAGCCCGTATGTAAACTTATCTAAAAGCTCCGGAATAATATGTTCCGTTCCATACCATTCCTTATATTCTCCCGGATCATTTAACCTGAAATCAGAGCCTATATCTATTATCCTGAGATCAGCTATAGAATTAATATTTTTAATATATTCCATAGAGCTGTGAGGCGGCAGGCACAGGAATATTATATCAGTATTAGAAAGATCCCTGTCTGATGGCATATCTGTGAATATAAGGCTGCTGCCTTCCTCCTGCTGAAATGAAGGAAAGACCTCACTCAGGTCTTTACCCTTATATGTCCGCGAAGTAATAAAGGATATATTGCTGTATTTGTGGCAGCTGAGTATCTTTAGAAGCTCAAAGCCCGTATATCCCGAACCGCCTACTATTCCTATATTTATTTTCTTATTCATAAAAACTCCATTCATAATAATTGCATATTATACAAGAATTATAAATAATATGCAATAGATTTTAAAACAAATTAAAGCCTTAGAAAATAGTGTGATATGGTTCCGGACAATTTAGAAAAATTCACAAATGTATAATCTGCAAGAACTCGTGAATCTGTTATATAAATGCTATAATATGCTAAAATCATATTATACATTAATAAAATTTAATATCATATTATGCATGGAGGTAAATATGAAAAAGAATATACTCTATATATTCATATGTATTATCACTATGGTACTTTTCTTTGGAGTAGCTGCTACCTGTAATTTATGCGGAATACCGATAGAAATAGGTGAAGCTGAAGATGCCTCAAATGAAGACGGGACGGAAGATGCTGATGAGCAGGATAATGCTGCGGTCCAGGATTCAGGAGATGATTTTCAGGGAAACGACAATGATGGGCAGGACGGGGCCCAGGGGGATAATGGAGACGATCCTCAGGAAGATGAGGAAGCAAACAATGATCCTGTTATAGATACGCTGAACACATTAATAGATGAAGAACAATTTTATATTAATAGCGAATGTTCACTACAGTCTAACGCATCTGATCCTGACGGAGATAGCCTGACATACCTATGGGAAGTAACAGGCGGGACATTAGATGATCCCAGTTCACAAAATACAATATGGACCATGCCGTCAACACCGGGTGACTACTATATTAATCTTACTGTCTCTGATGGAAGAGGAGGAGAAGATACTGATTCTAAAATTAGATATGTTACGAATCTGGTCTATGATTTTATGGAAGGAGCTCCTGGGGCTCATTGGGTAAACCGTAATGAGCCTCTTAGTTTTGGCGGAGAATTAAATGATAGCCGCGGTTTTGCTACATTTAGAGATGATATAATATTAGAAGATGGTGAAACATATTCAAGAGTCCTTGAGACACATCCTGAGTGGGTTGATCTTAACACTGCTATGGGAGGTGCCTATATATCTGGAATATTTCCAAATGATTCTGATAAAATCCAAATACCGGCAGGAGCAAGATTTACAGCTAAAGTCGGCTTTATAGACGGCTTGACTTTAACGGACGGTGTTAATTTTGTTATTGAGTTTTATGACGGCTCAACGTATTATCGTTTAAACGATGCACATGGTATCCACTGTGCAAATGATGGGGCTTTGGATACCCTGGATATTGATCTTAGCTCAATTGCCGGTAAAAGTGGACAGGTAATTTTAATAGTTAGGGCTGGTTCAACCTCAGCACAGGATTGGGCCGTGTGGGTAGATCCAAAAATAACTAACTAATAGACTGGAAAAATATAAGGTTAGTAAAAGTTCTAATTATATAAATATATATTTCTTTTAGTATAAATGATTTT
>CBEVGD010000104.1:0-5276 GCA_965549355.1 uncultured bacterium
GAGTCCTTGCGCCCATATAAGCAGGAATTGTACATCCAAACCCAATAAGCATTGGGATAAAGGATTTTCCATGAAGCCCTATCTTATGCATTATTCTATCTATTACAAAAGCTGCTCTTGACATATAACCGCTGTCTTCAAGTAGAGCGATGCATATGAACAGTAATATGATATTAGGAGTAAATATAAGCACCCCGCCAACACCGCCTATGAGTCCATCGACTATGAATGACTGCAGCAGACCCTCGGGCATGGCATTTGATACAATATCGCCAAGTTTTCCAAAACCCATATCGATCCAATCCATTGGATATGCGCCCACTTTAAACACAAACTGAAACATAAGCCACATCATGCCGAAAAAGATCGGAAGTCCGAGTATTCTGTTTATCATTACTTTATCAATTTTATCACTTATAGTTATCTTGCCTGCTTCAACTTCTTCATAGGATTCTGCCAGGGCTCCACTTATAAAACCGTATCTTGCATCTGCAATAGCAGTTTCAGGTGAGTCTCTCAGTATATTTTTTACATGATCTATAGAATTATTCACCGCTTTTTCGATTTTTCCATAGCTTATACCTGCTGAATTTTCAGTGGCTTTTATCACTTCCTTGTCCTGTTCCAATAGCTTTACAGCTACCCATCTTGAATCTACCCTTTCGGACAATGCTTTTTCTTCTTTTAATACCGAAATGATTTTCTTTATCTCATTTTCAATTTCTTCTCCATACCGGACAACCACCTTTTTGCCATTTGATTTCTTTTCTGCTGCATCAACAACAGCATCTAATAACTTATCCATCCCTTTCTTTTGATGCCCGACAGTTTCTATAATAGAAACATTCAGTAGCTCCGAAAGAAGTTCTATATCAATTTTTTTACCGCTGCCTCTGGCAATATCCGTCATATTAAATGCGAAGACCAGAGGTACCCCCAGCTCCATCAGCTGTGTTCCCAGATATAGATTTCTCTCCAGATTAGATGAGTCGATTATGTCCACTACCACATCCGGTTTCTCATCTATAATAAAATTTCTTGTTACGATTTCATCCAATGAATAAGCAGTCAGGCTATATGTTCCCGGCAGATCAACGATATTTATTTTATATCCTCTGTATTTGATCTCCCCTGTTTTTTTCTCTACAGTTACTCCCGGATAGTTACCCACGTGCTGCCTGGATCCGGTTAAATTATTAAAAACTGTAGTTTTACCAGAATTGGGGTTGCCAGCCAGTGCAATTTTTATTTCTTTTTCCATTCTCTTGCCTCCCTTGCTAATATTTTTTTACTTTCCTTTTTCCTATGATAAGTTTTCACACTTTTGACCGGTGAAGTTTCTGAACCTCATCCTAATTCTACCTCAACCTCTATATCCCTGGCCTCTTCTTTTCTTATAGATAGATGATAACCTTTGATGATAATATCAATAGGATCTCCGAGTGGTGCAACTTTATTAACTTCTATATTTGCACCCCTGACACAACCCATATCAAGGAGTCTTCTATGGACCCCTCCTGAGCCGGAAACCTTAACTATTTTGCATTTTGTTTTCGGCTTTACTTCACTTAATCTCATGCTTTCCCCTTTCCTGTTTTGCAAGTTATAAATAAGATAGTATTTTGTCCTGCATGTACCAAAATCACTCCCTCTCTTATAATTTAGCTTGATATATATTAATTAGATTAACCTAACTATATTAGGTATTACTATTCCTGTCAAGTAAAATATTAATATCAGGATCAAACTGACCACCTCTGTGGAGCACTAGCTCTTTAACTGTGTCTTTGATACTCATTTTCTGTTCCTGGATCCAAATTTCCATCCACGCGCCCGGTTTTGTTCCTCCCACAGGCGGCCATACAGTCCGCCTGCATCCCAGAACCTTGTGATCAGGCTTGTGATAGTGGTTTTGCCCGAGCCCTAAGGGCCGACACTTCATTATAAAAATAGCCGTGTTGCCAAGTTTATTTTCTTTAGTTTCTTTTTCTTCTTTCATAGTTTTATCTGTCTATAAAAGCTTTGGCCGCTGTTTGGGGGCCGGTCTGCTCGATTTCAGGTGAAACTCCCCTCAGAGTATGAAATTCCTTTTTTAATAAGAAAACAACCCATAGCGTTATAACAAAATCTATAATAGCGGACCCCCAATAGACCCACTGTATTCCCAAAAACCTCGGTAAAATAAGCATCACAGGCACATAGAAAATGATCTGACGGACAATTCCTATAATAGCCGCAGGTTTTGCATTATTAATGGCAGGGAAAAAGGTCATGCCCATAAACGTAATTGGCAGGACTGGAAGCAGGGCCATTAATATTCTAAAATTAAATAAACTTGCCCCGGAAAAAATCTGATTCGGCAGCATAGTACCCAAAACGGCCTGAGGGGAAATCATAATAAACAGATAGAAAGGGAGCATAATAACTATGCTGATAACGGCAAAAATCTTGACCCCCTTTATGACTCGATCGTTTTTGCCTGCTCCAAAATTAATTCCCGTGACCGGCTGCAATGCCCTCATCAGTCCAAACACAGGTGTAAGGAGCAAAGTAAGGATTCTAAAGGACGCTCCGTAAAAGGCAATGTCAAAGGTTGTTCCATATCGAGAGAGGACATTAAATATAACAATACCCTGTATTGTGCTCATCACGGTCATAATCAAAGATGGCATCCCCATGGAAAATATAGACTTTGTAATATTTTTGTCCCTGTAAACTTTAAAAGGGCGGGCTTCAAAGCTGACATTCCTTCTGGCAAAATAGATCAGCCCAAGCAGGGTATACACAAGCATGCCGATATTAGTTCCCCAGGCGGCGCCCTTTACTCCCATATTTAAAATTACAATGAGGATATAGTTTGCAATGATATTGATAATTAACCCGGCACCCATCATCATGGCGGCAGTTTTCATCTTTCCCTCTGCGCGTACAACCATATTGCAGGCAAGACCATGGATCCAGAAGAAAGCCCCAATAGATGCGGTTCTAAAGTAAGCGGTCCCAAGAATCAGGGCTTCTCCCTGTCCTCCCATCATTCTTACCAGAGGCTCTGCAAAAAGCAATGCAAGCACTGTGTAAATAAGGCCTATTATGAGGGAAATATAGTTGAGGTTTCCCAATAACCTTTTTTGCGTCAGCGTATCATTGGCCCCCAGTGCAATGCTCAGAGCCGATCCCGCTCCTACGCCAATAAGGGATCCAAGGCCTATCGATATCATGGATAGAGGATAGGCCAGAGATACCCCGGCAAGGGCCGTTTCCCCTACAAAACGCCCCACAAAAATGGCATCAAAAACGGTATTTAAGCCATAAAGGACCATTGCAATAACAGCCGGCCACGAAAGCTGAACACATATCTTCCATAGATTATCCGATAGTATAAAATGTTTTTGTTTGTCCTTATTTGCTGCTGCTTTCATTATGTCCTCCCTATGAATCACACCTGCTGATTCAGTAAACTAACCGTATTAATAAAATTACTCTTTTATGGTTATACTCTTATAAATTTATTTCCTTTTTTAGAAAAAATTCTTGATATGCATCTTGCTTTTATTGCAGTTATTTTTTTATGCTTATATTGCAGATAGGCTGTCATAGCTTTTCATCTTTCTTTAGTTCATCTCTTCATATTTTATAATCTCTTTAGTTATACATATATATTTATGTTAGACAGGCCTAATATTTTAGAAAGAATTCTACTTTATAAATTATCAGCTGTCAAGACATTCCCTAACAGGTATTTCATGATTTTTTCCCATGGTTTTTCCGGGCCATCTATCCATAGATCAAAATTTTCACTGTCAAAATTTTTACTTGTAAATTATTCAAAACCTAATAAAATATAAATTCATTTCAAAAATAAAAATATGAAATATGTTAAATATAATTCTGGTAGCATTTAGCCTTGCAATGGATTGTTTTGCAGTCTCCATTGCCGGAGGAGCAATAAATTCTAAACCAAAAATCTCTGATGCTTTAAAAATTGGATCATCCTTTGGAATTTTCCAGGCAATAATGCCACTAATTGGCTGGTTCATTGGATTTAGCTTTAAGAATTTAATAGAAAATATAGACCATTGGATAGCATTTGCTCTTCTGGGCGCTATAGGAATTAAAATGCTTTATGAAGCATTCAAGAAAAAACCCGAAGAAAAGAAGATAAATATAGTAAAATTGCAAACTTTACTAATTCTATCAGTAGCTACCAGTATTGACGCACTTGTAGTGGGTGCAAGTTTATCCTTATTGAATATCTCTTTATATTTATCTATTCTAATAATAGGCTTGTTCGCATTCTCGTTTTCTGTTTTAGGTTACTTTCTTGGTAATAAAATAGGGTCATTTATTGGTTATAAGGTCGAGATAATCGGCGGGGTGATCTTGATTGGGATCGGTGTTAAAATATTAATTGAACATTTATTATAATAAATGAATAGGCATAACACCTGTTAGAATAAGCTGCCCTGCCTGCTGGAATGAGTTGTATTGGCAGGATAAGAAAAATCAATAGCTACTCTCCTTGGATTGTTCCATTTATCAGTAAATTTAAGATATTTGTTCTTCATGCCAAAATCATATAATCTGCATGTAATCTGTACATCCATTTCACAATATGTCTTAAGTTTTATCAAACTTTCCTTATCCGCACTCCTCCAGTACCGGACCGCATTGATTCCTGTATCAATTTTTGTTTCCTTCAGGGTTCTGCGCGCAAGATTATCAAGACTGAGCCTTTTTCCCAATGATTTACGTATCTTCTCCATAATGTCAAAATGACTGAGTTCTGCTAGATCAAATAATGCATATGGCTGGAGTGCCGGGACATCAAACTTCAGTGAATTAAATCCAATAAGCCTGTCAGCCTCTTTGAATATCTTCCACATATCGCTAAACTCATGTTCCCAGAAACTGCGCATTTCACCCTGAATTTCCTTTTGATTACTGTCTAATTCTCGACTGTATACCGAAGCTATAGAAACACCAAGATCGCCGGGATTTCTGGTATCAATATCACTAAATAGATTTTTTGTTTCAACATCGAAAAATACTTCAATCATTATAAAACTGATTTCTCCCGATTATTAATCTTACTTCTTATTCGCCTGATTACAACAACAGCTATCGCGAATTGTATTATTGCCGCAATCTCATAGATTATGAGCACTGGCAGGCGTCCATTCACCAGCCACATACTCCCCTCTCTCAAATACATATATAAGGGGGTAATAATTAAAATTAACAGCGGCAATATAATCATCAACCAATGCCAGGTTAAT
>CBEVGD010000105.1:0-5137 GCA_965549355.1 uncultured bacterium
TCCAAAAAGATATTAGTATCTATCAGAATCTTCATACTTCTTTATTTTTTCATTGATTACTTCATCTCTGAGTTCTTTATAGTCTTTATTTGATACAGCGATACCTGCCCAGCGGCTTACTCTTTCAGAAATTTTAAAATTATTATTCTCTAAATCCTGTCTATTTAAAAAATCAGTTACAAGCTTTGAAATAGACTTCCCTGAAATCCGGGATATTTTTTTAGCTTTATCGCTGACTTCCTTATCTATATATAAAGTTAATTTTGTTTTACTCATTTTAGCCACCTCTACGTATAAATATATTATATATTACGTAGTAATTAGATGCAAGAAATTTTTATAATCGTACTATTGTATGCTTAGTGGTCCTGTAGAACTATGGAAACAGAAGCGGGGTCAGTCTATAAGCCGGGTTCTGTACTAAATAGCGGTTAATTCCACAGTTTGCCATGAAAGGATAGTATTATGGCAGACATCTTCAAGGTACAGTCACTCCTGGGACATGCTACCCTGGAGACCACAAGGGTCTATATAAACTTTGACAGTACCCAGATGGCAAGGGCTATAGAAAAGTTATAATTGGAAGATAAATTGAGTTCATAAGTTTCAATCAGTAGACAACTGCAGGTCCGTATTTATCATAAGTTTTTACCTTATTTTGCCTTAAGCGTTTTCCTGTATGCTCTTCTGACAAAGACCATGATAAAAAAGACTGCCATGGAAATTACTACTATCAGCATCGAGATAAATAATCCATAACCTGAAAGCAGGGTTATCACAAAAGGAATAGCACTTCCACCGATTATACCTATGACAAAAAGTATCGTTAACGAGATCTCTTTTCCTGAGCCAAATATCCTTCCAGCCGATGATATAAGAAGGGGTGGTATTCCTGAAAAACCGATACCCGTAAGTCCGATACCTATGAAATTGACTATCTGTGAATTAACGAAAATTGCGCATGATAGTCCTGCAAGACTTATTAATGAAAGTATGATTAGCAGTGTTCCTGCTTTTATCCTATAGCTTAAAAAACTTATGACCAGTCGACCAGCAAGTATTCCTATCCAGAAAAATGAGACAACAAGGCTGGCATTGAACAGGCTGAAAAGCTTCTCTACTCTGAAATAAGTCGGTGCCCAGGAAAAGATGACAACTTCTGAAATAACATAAAAAAACATAAGTACCGAAGTAAGTATCATATAGATATTCTTTTTCCTGTATTTGAATATCCTTTTAAAATCAATAGCCTTACTCTCTGCTAAAAGACCGACTTTTTTTCTCCCCATAATGAATAAGTGCAAAGCAAATGAAACTAGTATTAAGCATATTATCACTATGTAGATTATTTTCCAGCTCACCTGATTTTTTAAAATGATTGATGTGACAAAGGGCGATGCAAGAGCTCCAATGGCAAAAAAACCGTGCCCGAGATTTACAATACTATCCTTGTTCTTGACTTTTCCTTCAAGCATACTCAGATTGGCATTCAAAAAGATGACTCCAAAAAAACATCCTGCAAGAAAATATAATGCATAAAAAAGGGTAATATTTGTGGCCAGCATCAATACAAGCATTATTGGGATAATGGCTAGATATGACCATATTATCAGGTTTCGCTTTTCAAATTTCCTGTTTAAATATATAAGAGCAATTATGCCTACACACTCCCCCATCAGGAAAAATGTCATGATAAGATTCATTTTTTCAGGGGATATATCAAAAAACTTACTGACGTCTAAGAGTACCGGGCTCAGTGACATCATAAAAAAGGAAAAAATGAAAAGGGAGAAATAATTGGGAAATTCCAATAAATAATTTTTTATATTACTTTTTAACAAATAGATACTCCTTATATTATATAATTTTATCAAGACTTAAGAAGAAAGGCTAATCTGCCCACAGCTTCTGGCACAGTTTTGCCACTCACTTAATTGAATCTGGAGTTGACATATTTAAGGTTCAGAAACTACTTGGACATACCACTCTGGAAACTACGAAGATTTATATAAACTTCAATAGTACCCAGATGGCAAAAGCAGTAGAGAGACTATAGCATGTTTATTATATTTTTACACTTCTCTTGAACTAACTTATGAAAGTACTTTAATTCATCCAGAATGGTTTCCTCTGAATTATTATTGTAAGGATCTCTAGGATCTGATAAATAACTTGGATGGTGGGGATAAATAATCAAATGAACTGATCTCCCAGGCATCTTTACTTTAATAGGATTATATGATCTATGGGTAATAAAATTCCTATAAATTATTATTCTATAATGACTTCCTTCTTCTGAGTAAGGATCTCTAGGTAATGGTGCACTATTACTTGTGTCTGGGTGCAATAAGCTAAGAATAGGAATTATAGGATCGTTGAGGTCCAGTATTTTTAATCCTTCTACAACACTATATACCTTTACTCTGATAGGAGGAATTTGGAGATTCTTCTTAGTATTTATAAGTTGTGATAAGAAATCTATGGCCCCAACTAAATGAAAAAAGAATTCCCTTACTAATTGTTCTCTTAACTCCCTATCAGCACCTGCAATATCTCCATTATTTAGGTTTTCTAAATCTTTAAGTCTTCTTATTGAAAATGATAAACAATCATTTATAAATTTTTCTGTAGACACTTTTATCGTCATAGAATCAGCAGTATACTTAGAGTTTTTCTTTCTATTACTATTGGAAGTATTGAAATCTTTCTCTGGAATAAATGAATACAGAAACCTATCCACTATTTCATGCTCTTTACTACTATTACAACGAAGCAATCTTTGAAAAGCACTAAACATCATTACAATTTCATGATATTCACGAATAAGTTCACTATCAGTATTAGCTTGATTGTAGTAAAATATTGCATCTGTTAATGGTATGCTAATATCTTCCAATTCCTCTTGGACACTTGTTAATGATTCAATAAGGGGTACATCTATATCAATAGAAAAATCCTTATTTGTTCTTTTAAAACAGATTTTTTAAGTATTTTTAGATAGAAATAGAAGTGGGGTCAGTCTATAAGCCGAGTTCTGTACTAACTGCACATTACACACAGTTAGCGGCAGTCATCCATCTACGATAAACATTACTGTTTACCTCAAGCGGCCGACCCGGAAGAAGAGCGGGCAACCCTATATCTTCCCTATTTGGCCTTGCTCCGGATGCGGTTTACCGGGCCAGGCTGTTACCAGCCTGCCGGTGGGCTCTTACCCCGCCATTTCACCCTTACCGGACCAGGTCCGGCGGTATATTTTCTGTTGCACTTGCGCTGAGATAAGCTTTTCAGCCTATCCCGCTGGGAGTTACCCAGCATCCTGCCCTGTGTAGCCCGGACTTTCCTCGCAAACACTGAAGTTTGCGCGACTACCCGACTAACCCCGCTATATTATACATCAATCTTTCACAACGCCAAAATTGATTTTTGATTCGCCTGAATAGGTCAGCTCTTTTTTGTCCAGGGCTTTATTTACAAGCCTGTCCGCTTCCCTGTTTTCTTCCCTCGGTACAAGCTTAAGATCCACTGTATCATATCTTGAAAGCTTCTCGGTGAGCCTGAGATATATAGCCAGTATCTTTTTATCCTTTATCTTCCAGATCTTTTTCATCTGATTGTGTACCAGCTTGCTATCTGTTAAAAGTATTATTTTCGAGACATCTATCTTCTCAATATATTCCAGAACTTTTTCAAGAGCTGTATATTCAGCTATATTATTAGTATATTTGCCGATATATTCCGATACCTGCCCGATTTTCTTATCTTCAGGATCGTAAATAACGGCTCCTACTGCAGAAGGCCCGGGATTTCCCCTGGAACCTCCATCGAAGAATATCTTTAAGTGTTTATATTTTTCCACTATGTCTCAAGCTCCTTTTTAATATCATCTATCCCGGGCTGGTAAAGAATAGATATCCTTCCGCATAGAGGACATTCGTACAGAGTCTCGGAATCTATGAATTTTTCAGCTTCTACCGCAGGTATTTCCATATTGCAGACTCCGCAGAAATTATCTTTTATGACCGATACCGCAATACCGCCTTTTTTTGTCCTTGTCTCATTATATCTCTTTAAATGGTCTGCCGGGATCCTTGCTATTACATCTTCTTTTCTTTTTTTCAGGCCCTCTATATTATGTTTCAGGCCCTCATGCTTTTCTTCGATCTCATTATTTATTCTTTTTACCGCTGAGTCCAGTTCTTTCATCCCCTTTTCCAGAGCTTCTATCTCCGGCTCCAGCCGGACCTGTTCTTCCATTATCTCGAGCATCTGGTCCTCCAGCTTGCTATCATTATTTTTAAGAATCTCTACTTCTTCCTGGTAATTTGATAGCTCTTTGGCATCCGTAATGGTGCCGCTGAATAGTTTCTTTTCATTTGACCTTATCTTTTCCTCATTTAATTCAACAGAATCCTCAAGTTTCTTTCTTTTTGTCTCAAGCTCACGGAAATTACTATTTATTTCCTCATTTTTTGATATGCTTTCCTCCAGTTTCTTCTCAGCTGCTGTCAGTTCAGGATTATTTTTTAATTCTTCGATCTCTGATAATCTTGCAGATAGAGCATTTTCAATAAACTGCAGCTCTGCCAAATCTAATACATTTATCTTATCAGCCAATATCATACCTCCAGATCCAGTATCCTGATTTACTTTTAAATATACCCAATGGCTCTATTTATTTGAAGCTTTTGATGCTTCGACTAATTTCCTGGCAATCCTCAGCTCTGTTTTCATTTTTATTTCATTAGTATATACCCTGAGTTCTCCAACCAGTTCATTATAACGGGTAATAAATATGGTATCCCCCTTATTTTCCTTCAGAAACTTGGAAAGCTTTATTCTCAGTTCATTGGTATCAACTTTCTTAATATCATCATCCATTTAAATTTCCCTTTCTTATTCAAATAATTTAGTAACCCATGTATCATATATATATGCTATACATGTATAGTCTTATATTAATACATTCCTAATAAATGTCAACTGAAAATTACTTTTTTTATGAAGGTTGAGACATATAAAATTTAAAATGAGACAAAGCGCTATGCTGTTATGGAGCAAGTCGTCCCCTGTTGGGGAAGAACCGAAGAATTACTTGATGGTAATGGTGGGCCCACCAGGACTCGAACCTGGGACC
>CBEVGD010000106.1:0-5070 GCA_965549355.1 uncultured bacterium
TTAAATAATATACTATAATAAATAGTAATAATGTCAGTGCGTAGTCAGTATGAGTTGTTTTAGAAAAATTCAAAAAAATATAAATTCTGTTAATCATAAATCCTCGGAGGATTCCCGTATCGGAGTTTAATGAAGCAAAGAATAATACTTATTGATTCAAATAATATTGCTTACAGGGCTTTTTATGCCCTTCCCGACACCATCGCTACTTCTTCCGGAATAATGACTAATGCTGTACTGGGCTTCATAAATATGCTCCTAAAATTGATTGAAGATCTTGAACCGGATACTGTCATATGTACGTTTGACAGCAAAGGTCCCACATTCAGGCATAAAATGTTTGAAGAGTATAAGATGCACCGCAAGAAGATGCCGGATGAACTTGCTCATCAGCTGCCCCTGATAAAGGAAGTGATGGAAGCATTTAATATTAAATGTCTTGAAAAAGAGGGAATGGAGGCAGACGATATACTTGCAAGTATTGCCAGGGGTGCAGCTGCTGATTATGGAGAAACTATCATCGTAACAGGCGATAAGGACATGCTCCAGATGGTTTCGGAAAGAATAAAGGTCCTTTCATCAAGAAAAAGCATAACTGATACCATAATATATGATAAGGGAAGAGTCATAGAAAAAATGGGAGTGGAACCGGGAAAGGTGAAAGATCTGCTGGCACTCATGGGTGACAATTCTGATAATATCCCCGGGGTCCCGGGAATAGGTCCAAAGACGGCGGTAAAACTGATCGGGGAATTTGGGAGCCTTGAAGATATATATGATAATATTGGAAAAATAAAGAGTGAAAAGCTGCGGAAAACACTGGCTGAAAACAGAAACCTTGCTATGACCTGCAAAGAGCTGGCAACACTGAAAGATGATATAGAAATCGATCCGGAGGTCTTCAGGACCAGTTTCAGGGGAATAGAATATGATAGGGTAAAAAAGATATTTGAACGCCTCGAATTTAATAATCTGGTCAGAAGACTCCCAAAGTATGTAGATATAATGGATTTCAAGGAAGGCTCCGGAGGTGAAAGCAAGGTAGAGGCTTCTAAAATAATGCTGAAGCCCCTGGGCCCGAATACAGATATTAAGAGTATTGCCTTAAATAATGATAAAACAGCATATATTAAAACATTGATGGGAGAGAATAAGGCAGAAGGTATTATTCTTTATTTTGGAGGAAGCGATGTATACCTGGTCGATCACGGATCGCTTAAAGAAGAAAAGAAGAGAAGTGCCGTAAGAGATATCATTGAAGATGTGAATATAAAAAAATCCGGATTATATCTAAAGCAGGCTATTAAATTCTTAAAAAAATATAATATCATAATGAATGGCAGAATAAATGATTTCGAGATCATGTATCTGGCCCTGAATCCCCTTAAGGCATCAGCAGATATTATTGATATATCGAGGGACCTTTTAAATATAGAAATAGACAGCATTGAATTTAAAGGCAAAGGAAATGAAGATGAAAAAAAGGGCACAGACGGGGGAATGCAGATGACCCTGGACCTTGCAGGCGATGAAGGCGGGTCCGGAGGAGAGGGGCTTGATACCGATAGTCAAAAATACGGGACCATCCTCAAGAGTTTCTCGGTTTATAAAAAAATAGAAGACGCCCTTGCCGGACTGATAAAAAAGAACGGGCTTTCAAGAGTATATAGCGAAATAGAGGAGCCCCTTATCAAAGTGTTTGCAGAAATGGAATATATCGGGGTAAGCATAGATAAGGATTATCTCGGCGGCCTGATCATGGAATATGATATAGAGATAAAAAGACTGACCGAAGATATATATAAATTATGCGGGGAAATATTCAATATAAATTCACCGCAGCAGCTTGCAGAAATATTATATGATAAATTAAAGCTTCCTGTCCTCAAAAAGACAAAGACAGGTCTTTCAACAGATGCGGGGACCTTAAAAGCAATACAGGACAGATCGCCTGCAGTAGGAAAAATACTGGAATACCGCGAAAAGAACAAATTAAAAAATACATATATAGATGTATTGCCGGGGCTTATTGATCCGGAAGACGGCCGGATACATACAAGCTATAATCAGATGGGGACCTCTACCGGGAGGATAAGTTCCAGCGACCCGAATCTGCAAAATATTCCGGTAAGGACTGAATATGGAAAACAGATAAGGAAGGCTTTTATCCCCGGGGAAAACTATGATCTGCTGATGGCTTCGGATTATTCACAGATCGAACTCAGGATACTTGCACATCTGTCAGGGGATCAGAACCTGATAGACTCATTTAATAGAGATGAAGATATTCACAGCAGAACAGCAGCAGAAGTATTCGGGGCAGAATATGGAAAAGTGCCTGAAGATTTGAGAAGAAAAGCGAAAGCAATAAATTTCGGAATAATCTATGGAATGACGGAATTCGGTCTTGCCAGCCGGCTTGCAATAAGTGGAGACGAAGCAAGGGATTATATTAAAAAGTATTTTGGAAGATATCCACAGGTAGATGAATATTTGAAGAGCCTGATAGATAGCGCCCGTGAAAAAGGTTATTCTACTACGATGTTCGGGAGAAAAAGATATATCAGAGAGCTGGGAAGCAGCAATGGAAGACTGAGGAGCCTGGGAGAAAGGCTTGCCGTAAACACCCCCATACAGGGTAGTGCCGCAGATATAATGAAGCTGTCTACGACAATATTGCACGGGCGGCTCGAAAAAGAGAATATAGACAGCAATATTATATTGCATGTGCATGATGAACTTGTCCTGGAACTGAAGAGAGAGGACCGTGAAAATATTGAAAGAATAACAAGGCAGTCTATGGAAGAATGCATGAAGCTAAAGGTCAGATTGAAGGTCGATATAAAGACCGGCAAGAACTGGTATATTTAAAAAAAAATTTAAAATATTGATTATTATTTCCTTGCATGCTATTCTTTTTGCTTGATTATAAAAAATGGAGGTTGATTAAAAAATAATATGGCTGAAAACAATATTAACATTGAATTAACAGACGAAAATTACATGGTAAAAAATGATAAGGGAGAAATGGTTCCCAATTATGACCTCACCATGGTAAATTTCAATGATGGCGACATTCTCAAGGGACGTGTCGTTAAAATAGAAAAAGACGAAGTGCTTGTAGACATTGGATTCAAATCAGAGGGAGTGATCCCCATAAGTGAACTTTCAATTAGAAAAAGCCTTAATCCTGAAGAGATTCTTAAGCTGGATGATGTAATTGAGATAGTGGTCCTGCAGAAAGAAGATCAGGACGGGAGGTGTATCCTTTCTAAGAAAAGAGCTGAAGTAGAACAAAACTTTGACAGGGTCGAGAAGATATATGAAAGTGGCGAAACAATTGAAGGCGAGATAATAGAATGTGTAAAAGGGGGCCTGATAGTCGATATAGGGTTGCGCGGTTTCCTGCCTGCTTCATTAATAGATGTTAGAAAAACAAGGGAGCTTGACTCATATATTGGAGAAAAATGCGCATGCAAGATTATAGAGGTAGACAGGAATAGAAATAATGTCGTACTGTCAAGGAAGGCTATAGTCGAAGGTGAAAGAAGAGAGCAGAGGAAAGAGGTTCTTGATAATATGGAAGTCGGCCAGATAAGAGAAGGGTCCATAACCAGCATAGCTGATTTTGGAGCTTTTGTTGATGTAGACGGCGTCGACGGATTGGTACATATTTCGGAGCTTTCATGGAACCATGTGAAGCATCCTTCCGAAGTGGTCGAGGTCAATCAGGATGTAGAGGTAGAAATACTTGACATAGACCGTGAGAAACAAAGGCTTTCATTGGGACTTAAGCAGACCCAGAAGGATCCCTGGCTGGAGAGAATAAAAGACTATTCAAACAAGGATGTTGTAAATGGGAAAGTGACCAGAATAGTTAAATTCGGCCTTTTTGTGCAGGTCGAAGAGGGACTGGAAGGACTTGTGCATATTTCAGAGCTAGCTGATGAACCAGTCAGAAGGCCCAGTGACGTAGCAAAGATCGGCGATGAATTAATGGTAAGGATAATAGATATAGATTTTGATAAAAGGCGTATGGCTTTCAGTGTGAAACAGGTAGAGAACCCGGTGGAAGAAAATGCAGAAGAAGAGGCAAAAATATCTGAAGACAAGCTGGAAGAAAAAGAATCCGGTACAGAAAAGGTAGAGACGACTGTGGAAACCGCGGAAGCTCCTGAGGAAAAAGCTGAGGAAAAAGCTGAGGAAAAAGCTGAGGAAAAAGCCGGGGAGAAAACTGAAGAAGCTATAGAAGCTGCTCCGGAGAAAAATAGTACGGATAGCAGTGAAGGCAGTACTGTTTCTGAGGATGAAAAAGAGAAGCAGATCAAGGAGATCCTGAAAGAGCTCAAAGACGAAGCTAATCTGGACTAGGATCCAGTTCCCGGACAGGCTCCCGGACCGTTCCTTTTCTATAAATAATTTAATAAAAAATACGACACTATGTTTTTGGGACTCCGAAACAACCATCAATAAACTGTAAGTAATTATTATATTGGCCCGGTTGTTTGATATTTCCGTATTGCAATATCTTTAAGAGTATTGCAATTATCATGGGAAAGGACCGGGAAAAGGGTTCATACTGCATAAAAGGAGAGAGTGCTATCAGCATAATAGGGATAACAGGCAGAATATCTTCAGGAAAAAGCACTGTAGCGGACTTTTTTAAGAGGTGCCGCAGTAATATCCTGGTTCTTGATATAGACGTGACCGCAAAAGGTCTTTATGAAAAATATCCGGAAATAAAATCTGAACTTAAAAGTGTTTTCGGCGAGTGTATCTTTGGCTGCAAAAATGATATTCTTTTTGACAGGCTTTCAGAAATAGTATTTTTCAAGCAGTCAGAATTAAAAAAGTTAAACCGCATCATGTTCCCCCGCATCCGAAAGGAAGTCAGGGGATTACTGAGATCAGCGGCTGATTTTGACTATATAATAATAGATGCAGCAATATTATTTGGGGCAAAGCTTGATCTTCTATGCGACTATATAATTTTTGTAGATTCAAGCGAGGAAAAAAGAAAACTTCTCCTAAAGACGGCAGAATATTAAATAATCAAGCATTATTGTCATA
>CBEVGD010000107.1:0-5059 GCA_965549355.1 uncultured bacterium
AAACATATGTCTGGAGACTGGAAAAATTGTTTTTTATAAGGACAGGGAAATAAATTATTATTTATTATTATAGAATCTAAATACACAGGAGGTATCAAATGAAAAAAATACTGGCATTCTTTCTTGTAGCAGTGTCAATTATTTTTATTTCCGCAACACCGCTATGGGCGCTTGAGGTGAAAGACGGAGATAATTCGGACGTCTCTATCAGCTTTGGCGATGATTTGTTTGCATTTGGTCCCGACATACTTATTGTAGAAGATATTGCCGGGGATCTTATAATGGCAGGCGGCCGGGTCAGTATGAACGGAAATACCGCACAGGACCTTATGGCATTTGGCGGCAGTGTCATTCTTCAGGGAGATGTGGGGGATGATATAAGAGTCTCCGGGGGGACCATAGATATATCGGGAAATATAGAAGATGATTTGATGGCTATTGGCGGCCAGATAAATATTTCAGAAGCAGCAGTAATAGGAGGCGAACTGGCCGTGTCGGGAGGTACGATAGATATTGCCTGCACTACTGGAGGCGATGCATATCTGAGCGGCGCCACTATAACCATATCGGGGAAAATAGATGGAGATGTCAATATAGATGGTGTAGAAAGTCTTAAAGTCACAGATACCGCTGAAATAACCGGGGACCTTGTATACAGTTCTTCTGTAAGCGCCGCTATATCTGATGGGGCAGTGATAGGCGGGGAAGTAAGAGAGACAATTGTCAAAGAGACAGAAGGGACGGAGGTAATAAAAACTACTCCCTGGGCGGTCTTTACGGCAACATATATAGGAGGAAGGGTAATAGCTTTCCTCGGACTTTTTGTACTCGGGATAATACTCATCCTTGCAATGCCAGGATTTTTACAGAGATTTAATGACAGGATGAAGAAGAGCCCGGGTCTCTGTGTTGGAAGCGGAGCCATTGTTTTATTCGGCGTTCCGATCGGCTCTATCATATTATTCATCATCTCTATAATCCTATTTATAACGATCATAGGCTCCGGACTCGGTATTGTGGTTATGGCCTCTAATTTCATTATGATGATTGTATACGGTGTCCTTATCTATATCAGTGCGGTATTTTTATCATATCTGCTCGGCAGGGTCATACTTTCAAAGACTTCTCTTAATATGGGTAGATATGGCTGGAAGGTCCTGGCATACTTTATAGGTCTGGTAATAATAATGACACTATACAGCATACCATTTGTAGGATGGATCATAAAATTGGCCGGGATACTGTTTGGACTGGGCGGTCTGGCACTTGTGTTAAAAGATATGCTGGCAGGAAGTAAAAAGTAGAGAGTATCGGTCAGAGATAAAGAAATAATGGTCCCGGCTTTAATAAGCCGGGACCATTATTTATATCTTTTTATTCTGTGGCGATAGCTTCGGTGGGGCAGCTTTCGATAGCTTCTTCTATGCACTCTTCGTCATTATCATCATAGTCTTTTTTAATGACTTCTACCACGTCATCATCTTCATTTAACTTGAAAATATCGGGGCAGGTCTCTTCGCATAGTCCGCAACCTGTACAAAGGTCAACATCAATTATTACTTTCATAGGGGTCCTTTCTGCTGTCATTAATTTTAAAGATCTTCTTTAAGCAACACTGTAGAGTAATATACAAAAAATTTTAGGGTATTTCAATAATAAAAAATAATATATTCCAGTTTAAATATTGATGCTTTGTCTGCCTAAAAGACTGTCTCAGACATCAGGGATCTTCCGGTTTATTTTATTAATATATCAAACAACTAAAACTGCTTGTATTGTAGAATTATAAATATTTTAATAAAATTTTAAAAAGTATGCTTTGATTTTTATAAATTAACTTAAAGAGATTTTTTAAAGATGAACGATTGTTCCAGATTTATTTTAAAAAGAAGCTTTTTTCAGCGCGATACTGCACAGGTAGCAAAAGATCTTCTGGGAAAGATATTGGCAAAGAGATCCGGCACGAAGACCTTCTCCGGAATAATAACCGAGACTGAAGCATATTATGGCATAGGGGATCCGGCAAGCCATGCTTTCAGAGGTATGACCCCGAGAAGCAGATTGATGTTCGGGAAAGCGGGGATCGCATATATTTATCTCTGTTACGGCATGTACTGGCTGCTTAATGCAGTTACTGAAGAAGAAGGCATCCCCGGAGCAGTACTTATAAGGGGACTCAAACCTCTTGAGGGGATCAAAGGCATGAAAAAAAGAAGAAAAGTAAGTGATAAAAAAAGACTGGCCGATGGTCCGGGCAAGCTTACGATAGCTATGGGCGTAAACGGAGCCGATAATGGAAGAGATATGACAATTAAGGAAAGCAGCCTTTATATTATGGAGGGTCCGGACAGAAGCGGGAAACTCAGGATTGAAAATACTTCAAGAATAGGCATCACAGATGGAAAGGATAGGATGCTCAGATATATTGCGATTGGGCTATAGAGGTGTTTTAATATAATAAAATTGTTAATATAAAAAACGGCGAAAAGGACCAGAAAATGGATTTTAACAAATTAAAAAAATTATCGTATATGTCAAAGAGAATGTTTGTCATCGAGAATATCTGTAAGAAAAGAAGCACAGGTGTGGAATATCTTTTTGGTCTCCTTAACTTATATAATAAGAATAATAGCGGTAGATGGTTCTGGCAGAAGGCTGCCTTCACCGGTCCCTTAAAGAGTGCATATGATAATTTTAATAAGACAGTCGATGATATAGTCAAAGCAATTAAGAAAATTGATGAAGCCGGATTTCCTGCGCTTATAGAAGAAGCGGCAGAGCCTCTGGACAAGCTCCTTGCCGGATTGGAAATGAACTGTGGAGTGAACAGGGATAATGACTTTGAATATGTAAAAGGTTTCCTGGATGATAATCTACAGGGCCTTATAAATGATAGTTTGAAGCCTTTCAGGAATCAGCAAAGCGCTAAGAGATCATTCTTCTTCAGCGGTCTCAAATATTTCTGTATATCTTCTATATTCTTCAAAAAGAATATTTCCCATATATGAGATCATATCTTTGTCCTCTGGTTCGACAAGAACAGTATACTCTCCGGGTGTCATCTCTACTTCTAAATACTCTCCAGGAATAATTTCAGCAATATAGTTTTTCGGTCCTTTTATATATGCAGTGAATCTTTCTTCCGTATTGTTTTGAAAAGCCATTACGCTGATCTCCGGCGTATTTATATATTTTCCTGAGACGGTATTCAGTATTTCGTTATAGGGGGAACTCTGTGCCAGGATTATCTTTGAATCCACTATCAGGCTGGAAGCTTCTTCGTAATAGCCGGGATTGAATTTGATCAGGACCTCATACAAAAAGATTGCTTTAGGATGATCTCCTATTGAAAACATGGAAGCCGCGGACTGCTTTATAAGCTCAGGAGATGCTCCCTCGAATATTTTTTCTATTTTGTAATTTAAAAGGGAATTTCTTTCAGGTTCCGAATCTATCTCGAGATATTTTATAAACCACTCAATAGCATCCTCATGCTCTGAATTGGAACCCAGCTCAGCAGCATAATCTATATATGAATCTTCTATTGCTCCTGATGCTTCATGGCAGAAATCACTTTCGGGATAGTCTGCGATTATCTCCTGAAGTATTTCTACTTCATCCAAAATATTCCCATATTTATTATAATTTCTGGAAACAAGGAAAAGATATTGCGGTATTTTGTACTCAGCTATAAATGCTTCATTAGTATCGGGAAAATCTGATTTTATCTGTTTTAAAAGTGCTGCTGCTCTATTATAGTTATCTGCAGCTTTCGGGTATTCTTCTTTTTCTGAATGAACTTCGGCTATATTGAAATAAATATTTGAGAGTATATCCATGATATGGAGTTCTCCCGGGTCCACTATATTTTTCTCAATAGCTGCAATAAAGCTGGTAAGAGCTTCGCTATATTGATTATTATAGTAGTAGGCAAAAGAGATTTCTCTGGATGCTTCCGGTGAATACTGGCTGTTTGGATAGTTTTTAAGTATAGAATTATATTTTTCTATAACATTGGGATAGTCCTTTTCATTGAGAGAACGAACAGCTTCCCTATGAAGTGCAAAAGGGCCGAAGATGCTTGACAATACCAGGCGTATAGTAAAAATAATAAAAAAAAGCACGCAGACAAGTCCTGCATTGCACCGTCTAACCAGATTGTATATCGCCAGTATGAGGCTTATGGCTATAATGGGAATACAAAAAAGGGAGAGGATATCCCAGAATCTGCCCTTATCGAGATAAGAGACTACTGAAAGCCCAACGAGGGAGCTGGCAAACAGGAAAAGGAATAGTATTGTAAGCGGCCCTATTTTTCTTCTTCTACTATAATCATACATAAGTAACTATCCTGATAAAAACTGTAATAATATTAACACAATTTCCTTCCATAAAAAATAAAAAGTTAAATATTATATAATAATAATAATTATATATATTAATGTAAATATTTAATAGTTCTGCATGATTGATTATTTGAATAAAAGATTTCTTGAATAGGCTTCTTCAGGTAGTATTGCCGGGCTTTTTTGCATATTCCATTATCAGTGTATCCCAGTATTTGCCGTCATAAAGGTGGTTTCTTTTCAATACTCTTATAAGCCCGAATCCACACTTGCTATATGCTCTTATTGCCCTGTGATTATATGTATATACATTCAGCTTAATTCTGGAAAGTCTAAGGTCCGCCAGGGCAAAACCCACAAGAGCTTTTACTGAATCGGTCCCATAACCCTTATCCCAGTATTCTTTCTCACCAATAACTATCCCAAGCTCGCATCCGCTCTTTATTTTGTTGATCTTATGCAGGGCGCAATTTCCAATATGGAGTCCTGCATCCCTGTCAAGAATAGCAAAGACCATGTCCTTCTGTGAATCCTGTATATAGTCAAACCATTTCTCTTCCTGTCCCCCGGTGAGATCCCTGAAATTCTGGCTGAGGTATTTATTTACAAGCGGATCCGTGAGCCACCGCAGGGATTTGCTCAGATCCTGTTTTTCCAGAGGGCGCAGGATTACTTTGCCCCCCGATATCTCTTTTCCGGGAGTGGTGCCATAA
>CBEVGD010000108.1:0-5019 GCA_965549355.1 uncultured bacterium
GAGTGTGGGGGACTTATGTATCTGGCAAAGAATTTTATTTCAGGTGATAATGAAAAGTACCCTATGATTGGAACATTACCTGTAGATATAAAATTAGGGGATAAGCTGGTAGGATTTGGCTATAAGGAAGCAGCAATACGTTTTGATACTATCCTAGGGAAGGCTGGAACAAAAGTCAGGGGACATGAATTCCATTACTCATTCGAACTGGGAAAAGTAGGAGATGATATAAGACCGTATAAAGTAAAAAGAAAATCCGGGGATAAAGAAAGTGAAAGGCTGGAAGGGTATGTTTATAAAAATGTATTCGCTTCCTATATTCATTTGCATTTTCTTGGGAATTTGGGCGTGGTCAATAACATCTTTAAAAATATAAGTAAAAAAGATAGAAAGAAGAGATAAATGGAAATCAAAAGAAATCCAATTGAAGAAAAAAGCATGAAGATAATTGATGAATTAGTTGGATTTCCTGAGATTAATATAGAAGAAAAGGAAATACGCTCAAGACTGGTTCATACTTCTGGGGATCCTTCCCTGTATTGGGAGTTAATTATTTCAAAAGGTGCGGTTGATGCCGGGATCTATGCTTTAGAAAATAAAAATAATATTGTAACAGATGTAAGAATGGTTGAAGCAGGTATTAGAAAAAAATGGTTAAAAAACAGCGGCAATAATATTTTCTGTGCAATTGACCTGCCGGAAGTCGCAGAAGAAGCAAAAAGGAAAGATAAGACAAGGTCTGCAACCGCAATAGAAATCTTAAAAGATAAAATAAATGATTCAATAGTTTTAATTGGAAATGCGCCAACGGCCCTTATTGAGCTATTGGATCTGGTTAAAAAGGATGAGATTAAGCCAGCATTGATCATTGGAATACCAGTTGGTTTCGTTGATGCTGCCAGTTCTAAGGAGAAACTATCCCGGCAAAAAAAGATACCATTTATAACCCTGCCCGGAACCAGGGGCGGGAGCAGTATAGCGAGTGCAATATTAAATGCTCTTATCAATATCTATAAAATTAGAAAAGGTATTTAACTGTCCGGTTAACTCTTTTTATATTGAGTTAGATTGTGCGTTTAGCAAGAAAAAGAATAATACACAGTTCAATTTTTATCTATAGTTTTTGATATTTTAAAAAATGGGAAAAAGAAAAAAACTCAGAAGAGGATTAACTACAGGCACTTATGTTGCTGCCTGTGCAAAAGCAGGAGCAATTTTTCTGTCTACGGGTTTTTTTGATTATAAAAATAGTGTGATATTGCCTGGCGGGGAATCTGTGAATGTAGTATTTAATTCCTTTAAAAAGGGTAAAAACAGGGTTGAGATCTCAGCAATTAAAGATGCTGGCGATGATCCTGATATTACTGATGGTGTGGAAATATTTGTTAGGGTAAAAAGGAATAATAAATCTGAAATTGATATTATTGCCGGCAAAGGTATTGGCAAAGTGACTCTGCCTGGTTTGCAGATACCGGCAGGTGAGCCGGCCATAAATCTGGTTCCAAGAAAGATGATTTTTGACAATGTTAAACCATACACAACTGCTGATAGTGGATATGATATAGAAATTTCTATTCCTGAAGGGGAAAAACTGGCAAAGAAGACATTTAATCCAAAATTGGGAATTACCGGCGGCCTTTCAATACTTGGGACAACAGGCTATGTGGAGCCAAAATCTGTTGATGCATTAAAAAAAACTATAGAGCTATCTATAGATATAGCGGTTTCCAGAAATTATAGGAATCTAATTTTTGTTCCCGGCAATATCGGGGAAAGATTATGCAGGCAGTATTTTAATATAAATGGCGGGAATATTATTCAGATGTCCAATTTTGTTGGATTTATTTTAGAATATGCGGCTAAAAAGAAAATTAAAAGAGTTTTGATAGGCGGCCATATTGGCAAGCTTGTAAAGATCGCTGCAGGCTGTAGAAATACATCGTCTACTATTGCAGATCTCAGGATAGAGACAATGGCTAAAGTGCTGGAAGAAGCAGGAGAGACTGAATTAGCTAAAATTATTTTAAACAAATGCAAAACAGCTGAAAATGCATCCAGAGTGATAATTGAGGAGGGTCTTGGAAAGGTATTTGAGATACTGGTAAAACAGGTATCCGATAATGCAGCTCATATGTCGGGCGGAAATATTTGGATAAGAAGTGCAGTTTTTAATTATGATGAAGATTTGCTCGGTACCGATTTGAAGAATGATGATATTAAATATTGGAAATAATATTTTTTTATTAGTTTATTATTTTTATGATCTGTAAGCCGGTCTGGCCGCTTGCAATATATGCATAATTTCTTTCTGCATGAATATTCAGACTATCAAGCTGGAGCATATCTATGACACAGCTTGCCGCAATTGCAGGATTTTCCTTATCATTTATATCTATTATCTGCAAGCCGGCAGTATCATTTTCATTTGAATGACTGCTGCCATTTACAATATATGCATGGTTTTTAATAATATATATGCTATAACCCGAGCCCGGTATGGGACAATTTCCCAAAAGATTTGGATTTTTCTTATCGTTTATATCTATTATCTGAAATCCATAATCTATTATATATGCATAATCTCCCTGTACAAAAACACTTGTTGTGATAGGTGCATCACAGGTTCCTGCAATTTCAGGATTCTTCTTATCACTTATATCAATTATTAATAAGCCGCTATTCCAATTTGCAAGATATGCATAATTACCTTTTACATCAATATCCAGGACTTTGTCATCCATGACACAGCTTGCCGCAATTGCCGGATTTTCCTTATCGGCTATATCTATAATATATAGGCGATAGCAGTCTTCGGTATATTCATAGCCAGCAATATATGCATATTTTTCTTCTATATAAATACAGCTATCTTCTAAATCCATAGCGCAAATTCCTACTATTGCCGGGTTTTCCTTATCGCTTATTTCTACTATCTGCAGACCCCTGCCTCCTATATATGCAAAATTTCCTTTAACAAAAACACAATCAGCCCCCATAGGAGTCTTGTAATCTGTTATGAGCTGTGGATCTTCTTTATAGCTTATATTTAATATCTGCAAACCTGTTTCTGTAGGTATTTCGGGACTATTGTTTTCGTAAATATTATATGTTAAATAAGCATAATCTCTTTCTGTGAAAATATCAGTAGTTTTTCCTGATATCTTATAATCTTTTATTACAGTAGGATCCAGTCTGCCAATGAGCCCCATATTATTTAGTATGCTCAATATAATACCTGCAATAATAAGTACTGCAGCAAGTGCGATGATTAAATAAAACTTTATATTTCCGGACATTTTAAAACTACTATTATTTTTAACAGGATGAGCCTTGTTGTGCATATTTATCTCCCCGGACTATAAGAATTGTATTTATTCTAAAAAGACTATTTGAGCCTAAAAGATATAAGATATTTAATAATTAAATTTAAATATCGGAACATACCAATATTCTTTTCTAAAAATAGATTACATTATAGATATTATTTTTAAATAGTCAAAATTAAAAAATTATTGTCAGAAAAATTATTTGCAATTGTATTTTCTTTAAAGTAATATTGTTTTTAGATTTCCTAATTATGTTAGTTTGAAAATTAAATAAAATATTATCTTGTAGTGAACAAAGTTCTTAATAGGGAATCCAGTGAAAATCTGGAGCGATCCCGTCACTGTAATTGGGTGTGTACTCTTCTAAACACCACTGGCAAATAGTTTGCCGGGAAGGTAAAGAGTATCGTCCCATAAGTCAGGAGACCTGCTATAAGTTTAAATAAATTGAGCATTCTTCGAGGAAGGAGTGGTTGTTTTTTTATTGCAAATTATTTATTCCATATCCCTTTCTTACACAAATAGAGTGTTAATATAATTTTATAAGGAGGTATGGGACTATGTGAAATAATAAAGCCTGAATATATTGTTAGATACCGGTCAAACGTATTATTTAAGAACATTATTTTAAATGAAAGGAAATAGTATGAAAAAGATAATTACAATTATTGCAATTGTATCTCTAACTGTTTTTGCTTTTATTGGCTGTTCGACAGCAAATCAATCTTCCAGCGTTGAACCTGTTATCGTACTTGCTGCATTTGGAAGCAGCTATGAAACAGGAGAAAAAAACTTAAGCGATAATGATAAAGCCATGAGTGAGAGATTTCCCGACACTGAGATATACTGGGCATTCACAGCTCAGGGTATTATTGATGGTTTAAAAGAGGCTGGCAAGACAACTTATTTTGATAGGGAAGTTCCCATAAAAAATCTGGAAGAGATATATGCACAGCTCATTGAAGAAGGTAAGACTAATGTAATGGTACAGAGCCTGCATTCAATGGTCGGTGCGGAGTTCCGCGAGGTTGTTGGCACTTCTACAAAAGGTCTTAATATTAAATATAGCTATCCTTTGACATTTTATCCTGAGAATATTCAAAATGCAGTTAATGCACTTGCAGGTGAATTTGGAGATCCATCCGACACTGCAACAATTCTCTGTGCTCATGGAAATGAAGCACATCCCGAAAATAATTCACAGCTGATAGAGATGGATAATTACCTCCGGGCAAATTTTGAGAACGCCTACCTTGCATGCGTAGAAGGTCCTCCGGGGTTTGAAGGTGTAGCAGAAGATATAGCAGCATCAGGTGTTACCAAAATTAAATTTGTGCCTTTTATGCTTACATATGGGGACCATATAACAAATGATGTCATGGGTGATGAGCCTGATTCCTGGAAGACCCAGCTGGGGCTGGATGCCAGCTGCGCCGATGGCATGGGAGCAAATGCGGATATCATGGAAATATATCTAAAGAGCATAAAACATGTTTTATCTCAATTTTAAGCTGCTTGCAGTTGATTAATTATTTACAAAATATGGGATAAGGTTTTGAGAGTAGTGGTAAGGAGCAATTATAAAATTTTAAAGGAAATATAATTATCCATATAATAATGGGGTGAACCTGTCAATTGCGATAGTGTTGGCTGATATCAGCAACTATAGCAATAAGGATTGCCCCATTAACCA
>CBEVGD010000109.1:0-4957 GCA_965549355.1 uncultured bacterium
TGGGAATGAATACAGCATTGATGCAGGACATATATATGCTGCTGTAAAAATCGCTGGAGTGAGAGGAAGTGATGAGTGGCGCTTTATCTGGAGAAACACAGACACAGGAGAGGTGATAGCAGATTCAATAAATATCTATTCCCCGGACAGGTCGAGTTTTATGGAGGGCTATCTTTCAAATAAGCTTCTGCCAGGCGAAGACGCAGCCATAATCGCAGAACCGGGAAATTACATTGTGAGCTACTATCATAATGGAGACCTGATGGGAACTGTCGTATTTATAATAAAGGATCCGGAAGCAAATATATTGGAAGCAGGATTCTACGGAGATATTGATGAAAGAGGAGAGCCAGTGCAGGCCGGTGATGTATTCTCTCAAAAAGATACTATATATATGGGTGTAAAAGTAGATTACAAGATAGAAGGCGATAGCTATAAGGTAAAGTGGTTTGCGGATGATGAATTTTTAGGAGAAGAAGATCTTATTATTAAAGAAAATTACTATATGCCCGGCTATATAATATTTCAGCTTATAAATAAGGACCAGAAGCCATTTCCTGCAGGTACGTACAAAGTCCAGATTTTTTATGCTGACAGGATGATGGGAGAGTATTTTTTTGAGATCGCTGTTGAAGAATTTACTGAAAGAGTCTTTACAGGGGAGGATTTATACCAGAATGATGATTTTAGATTTACAGTTATCTATCCTGACGGCTGGTCATTAATAGAGGAAGATATGGAAGCGGGTCCCAGGGTAAGGTTTGCTCCGGAAGATGGAATCAGGCAGATAATAATCAATATGTGGGTTTTTAAAAAGGATTATTCGCCGGCTGCAGAACAGTATTCCTCTTTTGCGGATAAATTAATGGTTGAACAGGTCGAGCAGGAAGATGAAAGCGGCATAGAAAAGACTGAAAGCTGGAAGACTATAGGTGGCATAGAAGTATTTGAGGTAAAATACGATAAAAGGAAAGAAGCAGATGAAGGATGGTCGATGACTTTCAGTTTTTTTAAAAAAAATAGTACACTATTTCTATTTATGAGATTGACTGATATTGTTTATATTGATTACGGGGAGAAGGTCACCGACACTATGGTAGACTCTATCGGTTTTATAGAATAAGGCGGGGATGATGGGCGGACTAAATCAAAAATGAAAAAATTTAAAGATATCCTGATCACATCACTACTTGTATTCTGTTTTGCGGGCCTTTTAACCTACAATATTATATCATTTGAGCTATTTGGAAGGGCTGCCCTTGCAAGGATGGAAATGCATGCAGTCCTTGAAGCGCAGCAACAAGAAAAAATATATGCAAGACAGATCACCCGGGAATTTATTGAGCTCCAAAATCTTATAAAGGTCCAGGATGCGGCCGATATAATAGAATTTGACACAATATATGCGGAAATAAAAAAGGATTATTTATCCGGTATAAGCAGCATATCAGAAGAGTTTGAACAAAAAGTGGTTAATATAGAAAAGATCAGAATATTGACTGGTGAGAGGATAAGGATCGCAGAAAGATTCAAAGAGGAACTGGGCAGTATCGGTACGATCCCAGAACCTCTGGATGATTTCTATAGTTCTCTTTTAGAGTTCGTAGATAATGATATATATACATGGGAAGAAATACTTCTGTATTATTCGACAAACTTTTCAATGCAGGATGAACAGTTAATCGATGATGATGGAATCAAAGAGCTTTATATGAAGAACCAGGATCTTTACATGGAAGTGGAAGAGCTGCAGGCAGAGATCTATTCCGAATATGGTCTGGAAAGCTTTCTTTAAACCGGGCTAATCAGCTGAAGTCTCTGTATTGCAAAAATTGTAATGCACAATCACTTCTTAATAATTCTTAATTATTTTTTATAAAAATAGCTAAAATTTGAAGAAATTTGATTCATTTGACATTTCCATAGCAAATGTATTATAATGATTTTATACATGTTTCATAGATGTCTTATATTGTGTAAGAATTCTATTAAATATAGAAAATTAAATACTAATTAGAGGCTAAGAAACTTTGACCAAATCTGGACGCTTGGGAAAAGTGGAGCCAATAGCGTAACCGGCTAATAAGGCCGGTTTTTTGTTTTTTTACATGGTAATTGTTTTAAATAGTGAAGAGATATTAATTGCCTGAAACATTTATGGTGAAGCAGGAAGGTTCAACTGGTTGTAATAACCAGTTTTATATATAGGTTTTTAAGGAAGTGAAAGAATAAATGAAAAGTATAAGAATAAGGAGAAGATAGAAAATGATGTATTTTAGAAACAAGCTGAAATCAAAGGTAGTAGTATTTTTATTAATCACTGCGCTTGTTCTCTGGTCGGTACCTGTAAACTCAATCTTTGGCGATGGTGATACTGATGTTCTGCAGCAAGCCGTAGTTGAAGCCAATGCTGCCTTAGTGGCAGCCCAGCAAGCCGTAGAAGAAGCCGAAGCTGCACTTGCTAATGCTGATGAGGGAGATGATCTGGAAATATTCCAGCAAACGGTAAACGAAGCCAATGCTGCCTTAGCGGCAGCCCAGCAGGCGGTAGACGAAGCCGAAGCTGCGCTGGAGGCTTATCTAACATCGATAAACAAAGAAGAAGTTGAGTACAACCCTGTTCTTTCTACTGACAAAGATGATTATGATCCTGCCGAAACTGTAATAATTACGGGAGCCGGATTTTTACCCGATACCCAATATACAATTGTTGTGGTAAGACCTGATGAGTCTATTGTTGTTGGCGATGGTTCATTTAATCCGGGATCAGATTCAATTGTATCTGATAGCAATGGTGATTTTACCTATGATTATATTCTTAATGGAATATTAGGAACATATACTGTGGAAGCTATTGACCAGGATGGTAATGCTGTTGTGCAGGTCACCTTTACTGATTCCTCAAGGTCTATTACTGTTTATAAGTTTGGTGACGATGATGATGATAAAATATATGATAGCGGCGATGGCGAACCAATGCTTACAGGAGTGGTATTAAAAAGAGAAATTAAAGTACTTGGCATTTGGTGGGATACATTTAGTGATAGAACTACTGACAGTAACGGAAAAGCATTGTGGAGCAGTGTTGGAACGAACTCTAAAAACAGAATAGTAGAAAAATCTAATCCAAATATAAATTATACTGATGACTGGGTGTCAGATACAATTAATAAAGGAAGTAGTAATGTTACTATATGGGCTCCTAATGCTCCTGCGGCATCTTCTGGTTGTGAAGATGTTGAGATTAAATTAAAGACTGTTCACCAGGGAGCAGATAGCGCGTCCCTACCTGCAGGTGTACCCGACATACCTGGTGATAATGGTGGGATTACTACACCTGGTGTTGTTTGGCATTTTATACTCAATGGACTTGATAAAGAGACTCCAACTGCGACTATTTATGGTGAATTTGTAAATGCAGGGACATTTATTGTAACGTCTCAAAATCCTGTGGGGACACCTGATGATGGACAGAATCAACATTTTTGGGTATGGACACCCACTGATGATATTCTTGTTTATGAAACTACTGTTCCTGAAAATTATGTTTATGCTTTAGCAGATTCATGTGGTTTCAACAATCTGGTGCTTAGTCACGTTTGCCATAATGGAAGTCCTGGTACTGGCACGATTATAGTCAATAAAAATGTCTTTGCCCCTAACGGCAGCACTGATGTATCTGACAACCATACCTTCACAGTTACACTTAAAAAGAGTAGTAGAGAATATGGGATTTACCATCCTGTTAGTACAAAAACCTTCAGTGAGGACTTACCAGCAGTTTGGGATAATCTTGAACTTAACAAATGGTACAAGGCTGTTGAGCATTCAGATTCAGCATACGTTAAATTCTATAACTCTGGAAAGACCAAATTAGTGGATTCTGGTGTTCCTAGTGAAATATTGATAAAGAACAAGCAGATAATTAGTGGTACCTCTGTAAGGGTTTGGAAAGATGTAAGAAATGCGGATGGATCTAACCCTCCAATAGATGATCATGTTTTCTACGCAGAGTTGTATGTTAATGATGCAGATGTTCCCTGGGGAGCTACTGGTTGGGGATTAGTCCCTGGTGGACCAATACCATTTTGGGAAGGATCCGGATATGGACACTATGCTGAATGGACAGGTCTTGTAAAGGGTAAATATTATTATGCAGTCGAAGTAAATGCGGACGGAACTCCAATGTCTGATCCTGATTATACATTTGTTTCAACCAGTGGACGTGTATATTTAGCTTGCCATAAATGGATAGAAATTGTAAATAAAAAGACACCTGGTTCCATAACAATTGAAAAGACTGGACTACAGGGTACTGATGGAGCTTCATTTACAATAGATGGTCCAGGGACAGCGAATGATGATACTTTTACTCTTAGCAACTCAAATCCTACATGGTCAAATAGTAATTTACCATGGGGTTCATATACCATAACCGAGACTACCCCAACCGGGTACGACACTCCGGTATTTACAGTAAACGGAGTTGAGCAGACCCCTGGTAATTCAGCCACTGTAGTGATCGGTAACGGGCAAACAGAGTCCCTGACATATACAGTAGGGGTTAAAAATACTGCTTATGGTTCTATCAAAATCATAAAGACAGGGCTCCCGGAAGATACCGATCCAATACCTATTACACTTAAGAAAGATAACACTACACCTATAACCCTGACTTGGGTTTGGGATGGTACAGCAGAAACATGGTCTGCAGAAGCCAAAGATCTTAAAGCAGGCACATACACCGTAACAGAGACTGTTCCCAGCGGGTATCTGGATCCTACTATAGAAGTAACCGGGATAACACCTACATTTGGTCCTGCTGTTACTGATACTGCAACCTTTGATGTTGATGCAGGTGAAGATGCTGTAGTGAAAATTGATAATACCGAGGAAGCCACAATCAAAATCATAAAGACAGGGCTCCCGGAAGATACCGATCCAATACCTATTACAC
>CBEVGD010000110.1:0-4947 GCA_965549355.1 uncultured bacterium
CATAAATAAATCTAAACGAAAGCTTATTGACTTAAATATAGACTATAAGATAAAATAAGAACAATATTTTAAGTTAGCTGAATTACTTGATTTATAATTATTTACACAGTTTTTAGAGTTATTAGCAATAATTTGCTAGTATATGAGTAATTAATAAGGATTATATATATTATAAAAGAAATATTGCTAATGATGATTAGAGTTTTTAAAGACTGGAAGGGTTTTTATTAGTATAAAGCTTATATTCTATATTTTTTAGTGTTTTGCTAAAAGAGTACTCATAAATTGTAGCAATCAAAGTAAGCGTTTATATAAAAATTAGTGTGAATGTATTATAAGTCGGGTTTTTCTCGGCTTTTTTATTTGTAAGGAGGAATTGGATAATGGATTTATGGACAACACTCATAGCGCTTGGAATTACTATTATTGCCGGCTTTTTTTTGGGATTTTTCTACCGTAAATATATTATAGATATGCGGGCAGGATCTGTATCAGAAAAAGCATCTACGCTCATAGGAAATGCAAAAAAAGAAGCAGGTACGATTAAAAAAGAAGCAGGTACGATTAAAAAAGAAGCAATACTGGAGGGAAAAGAAGAAATACAGCATCTTAGGGCTGCTGCAGAAGATGAGATAAAAAAGTATAAGTCTGAATTAAAAAGAATAGAAGGCAGGCTCCAGGGCAAGGAAGATTCTCTGGATAGAAAGGCTGGTTATCTTGACAAGAAGGAACAATCAGTGAGCCATAAAGTAAACGATTTGGAGGCAAAGAACAAAAAATTAGACGATGCGCTTCAAAAAGAAACATTGAAACTTGAGGCCATTGCTGAACTTACAAAGGAGGAGGCCAGGGCGATCCTGACCAATAAGATTGAAGATGAAGCTAAATATGAGGCAGCAAAGAAGATAAGGGAGATTGAAGGAAAACTCAAAGAAGATTCCGATAAAATGGCAAAGAAAATAATCTCACAGGCAATACAGAGATGTGCTATGGACCATGTGAGCGAGACGACTGTGTCTGTTGTGAACCTTCCCAATGATGAGATGAAGGGGAGGATCATTGGTAGAGAGGGCAGGAATATAAGGATATTTGAGAATCTTACCGGGATTAATATAATAGTAGATGATACTCCAGAGGCAGTTATACTGTCGTCATTTGATCCGGTTAGAAGAGAGATAGCAAGAGTGACCCTCGAGAACCTTATTATGGATGGAAGAATACATCCTACCAGAATAGAGGAAATGTATGAGAAGGCAAGCAAGGTAGTAAATAATGAGATAAAACTTGAGGGTGAACAGGCAGTATTTGATACCGGGATCTCGGGATTGAACCAGGGAATAATAAAGGTGCTTGGAAGACTTAAATACAGGACCAGCTATGGCCAGAATGTCCTTATTCATTCAAAAGAAGTGTCGTATGTTGCCGGTATTATTGCAGCAGAACTGGGCTTAAATATAAAACAGGCAAAAAGGGCCGGGCTCCTGCACGATATCGGAAAAGCTTTGACGCATGATATAGATGGTTCCCATGCCGTAATCGGAGCCGAACTTGCGAGAAGGCTCCATGAAGATGAAGAAATATGCCATTCAATCGAGGCTCATCATAATGAAGTCGAGGTTAAATCAATTCTTGATGTTATAATACAGGCAGCTGATCAGATATCGGGAGGAAGGCCCGGTGCAAGGAGAGAAACTCTTGAAAACTATGTAAAAAGGCTTGAAACTCTTGAAAAGATAGCTACTGAATTTAAAGGCATAGAAAAAGCTTTTGCGATACAGGCAGGCAGAGAAATAAGGGTCATAGTAAGGCCGGAAGATGTAGATGAGAATACGGCTATGGTCCTGGCCAGAGATATTGCCAATAAGATCGAAAGTGAAATGGAATATCCCGGGCAGATCAGAGTTACAGTAATCAGGGAGAGCCGGGCAGTTGAATATGCAAAATAGTCCTGATCTAAATGAATTTTTAGAACAGCTAAATATAAAAGATACTCTCAGCGTCGAAGAAGACCTCGGAAACGGATATGTGAGACTGAAAATATCTGAAGCTGAGAGGAGGCAGGCACTTCAGGATATAAATTGTGTTGAAGATATATTTGTAGAGTTGCTGAGAAATAGCAGGGATGCTGGAAGTAAAAATATATTCATAGGCACAAAAAAAATCGGAGATAAAACACGGATAATCCATTCCATTGATGATGGAAACGGCATCCCCGACACGCTTAAGGACCTTATCTTTGAAGCGAGAGTGACATCCAAGCTTGAAAACGGAATGAAAGATACATATGGTTTTCATGGAAGAGGAATGGCCCTATTCTCCATAAAATTAAATGCAGAAGAAATAAAGCTTACCTTTTCAGGGGAATCCAGAGGAGCCTCATTTTTTCTTAATATAGACCTTGATAATGTTCCGGAAAAGAAGGATCAGTCGATTATGCCGCAGATATTAAAAATGGATGAGGATATTAATATTATTGGAGGCGTAAATAATATTATAAAGACAATAATCGAGTTTCAGATCCAGAACAGGGATATGAATTTTTATTATGGGACGCCAACACAGGTTCTTGCGACTATGAGAGAAAAGTTTAAAAGGAAAAGAAGCCAGGGGGGTTATCCTACTTTTAAAAAATGGGAAAAACTTATAGATTTTGTTTCTCTGAATAAAATAAAGATAATAGAAATACCGGTACTTACTGATAATTATAGTCTTATGGGAAAAATAGCGGAAAAGATCTTTAATATGGATATTTCCAGAAGGGGCATACAGAGGATAGTATATAATGAGGTCAAACCTCTGGATCCTTTAAAGCTTGATCTGTTAAATCATACCATTATTGATGGAAGCTCCAGCGAAGGTGAAATAAATAAATCAAAGAAGATTGATAAAAAAGACCCGAGATTAAGACTATTTGATGAAACAAAGTTTGCAAGAAGGTTTAAAGATGAAGAAATAAAAGGTATAATTGAACCACTGAGAGAAAGATTTAACCAGCTGGGAAAAAAATATTTCTTATCAGTAAATAAAAATATAGAATTTAAACGGTCAAATAATACTATCAAGGTAATAATAGAGTTGAGCGACAAAGAAAGCTAACAATATAGTAATAATATGGAAAATAATATAAAACTCTTAAAGGTTTCCTCCAATTCAAAACCAAATTCAGTTGCAGGAGCAATTGCAGGCGTGATAAGGACCGAGAAAAAAGTACAGGTCCAGACCATTGGTGCCGGAGCACTTAATCAGGCTGTAAAAGGGATTGCAATCGCAAGAGGATTTATTGCTCCCACAGGGCAGGAGCTTGTATGCATACCCTTCTTTAAGGATATCGAAGTAAATGGAGAGATCAGGACCGCAATGGTCATTACTATAGAGTCCAGGTGAATCAAATGTTCCCCTGCTTATTGAATCATATATGGATCCAATAAAACAGCAATCTGTTTCGTTAAATCTCCTGGAAAGTGCGATACATTGCTTGCGTCGCTTTGCCTTGCATCTTACTATCTTATTGTCCAACAAGCCAAGATCCAATTCTCGGACAGGCTCCTGGCGGACCTTCAAATTTTAAATGAAAAAATGCAAAAAAAGCAGAAATATTTATTGACAAAAGCCTCATTATACCGTAGTGTTTCTATCTAAATTGAGACTATCAATTTCTGTATTAATGGCTATTAATGATAGATAGCAGAAAACATTATACAGATATTATCGGGGGTATCAGATTTTCAAGGATATAGAATATATTTAGATTGAAAATGGCAAAAACACAAAAAGATTTAAAAAGAATAAAATCAGATCTTCTAAATTATATTGAACCTAATATGTATAATTGCTATCAATGCGGCAAATGCACCGCCGGCTGTCCGCTCGCAGATACTTTTGAGTACAAGCCCAATCAGATAATAAGACTAATAATGCTGGATAAGATCGATAAGATCATTGATTCCAACTCCATGTATCTTTGCATATCCTGCGATATCTGCAGCAGCAGGTGTCCCCAGGAAGTGAGCATATCGGCAATAATGAATTTTATAAGAAATGAAAGCTGGAAAATAGGTAGATTCAAAAACAAAAATATTTCCAGGTTCTATAATATATTTTTAAAGATTCTAGGCAAGTTTGGAAGAAGCTATGAACCTGGTTTGATCATGGGATTAAATGTTTTAAGCGGAAAATTTTTTAACGATTCAGATATAGCAGTAAAGATCCTGGGAAAAAGGAAGATCAAAATGCTGCCGGAGATTATAAAGGGCAGAAAATCAGTAGGAAAAGTTATTAAAAAATATTTATAATGGAAGAAAAAGAAAGCAAGAATTTAAAAAAAATTGCATATTATCCTGGATGTTCCTTAAAATCTACGGCTAAGGACTTTAATGTCTCAATAGAAAAGGTCCTGGGCCTTCTCGGAATAGAATATGAGGAGATCGCTGATTGGAATTGCTGCGGCACCACTCCTGCAAGCAATATCAGCGATGAGCTTGTAGCGACTCTTGCGGCAAGAAATCTGATGCTTGCAGATAAAATGGGGCTTAATGAGATCCTGTGCCCGTGTATCTCCTGCTATAATAAATTGTTTAAGGCCTCTTATTATATCAATAATAAGGGAGAGCTAAAAAATTTAAGGGAAGAAAAAAAGAGAGATTCAATTCTCAAGGCATTAAAGGAAATGGGCTTTGATACTGAAAAGGACTTCAGCATCAAGGTATATTCAATCATTGAGTTTTTAAACCTTCATAAGGAACTTATAGGTAAAAAATATAGAGCGCTGGAAGGCAAAAGGAACAAAAACAGCAAGGGATATTCTATCTTAAATAACCTTAAACCGGTATGTTACTATGGATGTGCCCTGCTCCGGCCCGAAGGTGTCCCCAAATTTGATGATATTGAGAACCCGACCTCCATGGAAGAAATACTGAAAATGGTGGATATGGAATGTGAAGATTTTCA
>CBEVGD010000111.1:0-4849 GCA_965549355.1 uncultured bacterium
TTAGACTGGAGTTTAATATCTTAAAATCTAATGAAGATATAAATAGGTTTAAGAAAGATTTTTGTAAATAATAATCATATAGCAATAAAGAAATAATTAAAATAATTGGATAAACATTATGAAAAAAACCTATCTATGTTTTGATCTTGGAACTACGAAAATAAAGTCAAGCCTGCTTGATGATAATGGCAATATCATATATCTTTCTTCAAGAGCGGCTAAATCATATCATGATGGTGAGGCTGTGATCCAGAAGCCCGAAGAATACTTTGATGCGGTAGTAGACGAGATTAAAAAAATTGCAAAGAAACATCCCCTGCGCTTCAAAAAAGCAGATAGCCTTATATGCAGCGGCCAGATGGCAGGCATACTGGGGATAGACAGTAATTGGGAGGTAGTATTTCCCTGGACCTATTCAGTAGATATCAGAGCAAATGAGTATCTCTTAAAAATAGAAAACAATATGGATAACAGGGCCATAAGAAAGTCCTCTGGAGGGCTGCCTTATATGGCTGCAAAAATACAATGGATAGAAGATTGTTTTCTAAAAGAGTATAAGAAAATCTATAAATTTATCAACCTTACCACCTATGTTGCCGGGAAACTATGCGGACTTGCCGCCGGTGATGCTTTTATAGACTATAGCGTCCTTTCCATGAGCGGACTTGCAGATATAAAAAAAGGTAAGTGGAACAGTAAGATATGTGACGGCTTAAAAATTGACATAGGCAAGCTGCCATCAATTAAGAGACCGTATTGTATTGTTGGCAGTATTGACAAAAGTAAATATAAAACTGATAAGGATATAAAGGTTCTGGCAGGAATAGGTGACCAGATAGCAGGGTTTATGGGAGCAGGAGCAGTAAATAATAATGACCTTATTGATGTAGCAGGGACATATACTGTTCTTGGATATTGTACTGATGAATTTGTAACTGATTATAAAGAAAAGATGGTATCAACCATATTTTCTGGAATTGACGGGATATATTATCAGCTCGGAGTAGCAGCAGTGGGAGGATACCTTTACGAATGGTTTAAAGAAAAGTTTGGCTATGATGATAAAAAAGAACTTAAAAAAGATATTGATACTGATGGACTATATTTTATTCCACATATTGGCGGTAGATCCGCACCCTCTCAACCTTATTATCAGGGCACCTGGTTTGGCATAAAGTGGCACCACGACCTGGATAGTTTTTATATATCCCTTCTCGAATCGATTGGTTATGAGTTTTATCATTTACTGTCGCATATAAGAAAAATAAATAACTTAAGCAAGGATAAAATCAGTGATATCAAGGTGATCGGCGGGGGATCGAAAAATTTGGCCTGGAATAATATCAAATCAAATATTTTAAACCTGAAGTATCTGGTCATGAAGGAGGTTCCCTTTGAGGTAATAGGCAACTTCCTGATTGCAAAATACGGCAGTAATTTAAAAGAGGGTTACAGGCAATTAACTGAGAATAAAATTATTTCAGTCGACAAAGAAGTGTATCCACAAAAGGATAGAGTGGAATTTTATAAAAAATATAAAGATAAATATATTGAAGCAGTAGATAAAATAGGAAAGATCTACTGTGATTTAAATATTGATTGAACATAAGATAATTCTCAGCAATGGAACCCTCAACCTCTGAAACTGCCGGAGAAGCTACCGGGCCGGCAGAAGGGTCCTTAAAAGATAAAAAGTATTGACAGGATATTTATTAGAGAAAGGAAGATCTACTATGATGAGCTTAATTAGGGCGGGAGTTTCAATTATAAATATATCTCCAAAAAAAGGGATTGAGCTGGCCGGTTATCCTCATTATCTCAGGCATAATACAGGAATTCATGATGACCTTTATGCCAGCTGCATATATTTGGATGATGGAAAAACAAAAATCGCTCTTATTTGTATGGATATTGTATTTTTTTCCAAAGTTTATGTAAAAGAGGTCAGGAGCAGGATTTCTTCCCGGATAGGCATACCAGAAAAAAACATAATGATATCCTGCTCTCATACCCACTCCGGCCCCTGGGCTTCGGGCAGACTGGACCTGGAAGGTCTGGAGAAGGGGCTAAAGCCGGATAAGAGATATGTAGAAGGACTAAAAGATAAACTGGTAAAGCTAACAATAGATGCTTCGAGAGATACTTTTGAAGCTAGCGTCGGCATTGATATGGGAATATGCGGAAATGAAGAAGGCATAGGCGGGAATAGAAGGGATCCCAAAGGGCTGGCAGATCCGGAAGTGTGGACCATGGGCATTAAAGACATGAAAGGCAAGCTAAGGGCAGCTCTTGTAAAATACAGCCTTCATCCTACAGTGATCCATGAAGACAGCAGTCTGGTAACTGCAGATTATCCTGGGTATATTCGTGAGTATCTATCTAAGGCTGAGCCGGAAATGGTATTTTTATTTGCCCAGGGTACCTCAGGAGATCAAAGCAGCAGATATTTTAGAGAGGGACAGAGCTTCCCCGAAGCTAAAAGAATAGGATATGCTATAGGAGAGGCAGCAAAGCGTGTCCTTGACAGGATGGAGTACAGAGAGGATATTAGCCTGACTGCTGCATCAAAAGAAGTTGATATCAATTTAAAAAAGTTTCCAACAGAAGGAGAAGCATCAGCCAGAGTAGAGGAAACCAGAAAAGCGGTAGAAAGATTAAAAAAAGATAAAGCTGGTTATATAGGTACACAAAATGCCAATCTTAAGAATCTTGGAGCTGAATGCACATTAGGATTTATAAGGCTTATAAAAAAAGGGATCAGCATTGAGCTTGAGGAGGACGAGCTTCCGGCAGAAGTCCAGGTGATAGGTATTGGAGATAGCAGGATAGTCGCACTTCCGGGAGAAATATTTGTTGAGCTTGGACTTAATATAAAAACCAGGTCACCCCATGAGAAGACTTTTGTTATTACTCTTGCAAATGGATGTCTCCCGGGATACGTATGCACGAAAGAAGCTTACAGGGAAGGCGGCTACGAGGCTGAGGCATCGATGTTAACTGCTGAGTCAGGGGATATTATTGTAGAAACGGCGCTGTCTCTACTGGAAGATACAAAGAAACAAAGGAAATAAAACCACCGGCCAGATATAGTCATTACCTATTTTCCAATGTTAATAATTAATTGGGAACGGTATTATTTGTTGCTGGAAAAGTTGACGTATGAAAATCAGTTTGCTATAAATTAAAAACATGATGATTATGTAAAATAGCATAGTTCTATAGAAATAGGGTTAAAATGGGAACGCCACTATTTTATTTTAATAAGTATTTATGCATGAAAATTATTAAATATTTCACAAATAATCTCGAGTTTAAAGCAATCAAAGCAAGTGTCCTTAAAAGAGTGGACCCTAGACTTCTGGTACTGAAACTTATAAATGGCAGGAGGTGAGTAATTTAAATTTTAAAACATTTTGTTAAAGGTAAAAGAAAAAACGTAAAAGGAGGCATGAGATGAAGTTAAAAATGTTTGTATGGACACTGGTTGTTGTGCTTGTCGTTTCGATGGCATTGATTGGTGCAGGATGTAAGGGGGAAGAAATTGCTGAGGAAGCTGCCGAGGAAATTGCTGAGGAAGCCACTGAGGAAGCTGCCGGGGAAGCTCCTGAACTGGGCACAGAAAGTGCAACATACTGGGTCGAAAAGGCAGGAATTACACCGAGTGGAGAACTTACAATATATTCATATAAAGATGAAGGTGTGACTGAATGGTTGATTGCAGAGAAATTTATGGAAGCATATCCCGATGTAACAGTTAACTGGGTGTCAATCCCCGGTGCTGATTATGCAGCCAAGATTGCAATGGAGTGCGAAACAAATACAGCGGCATTCGATTGTATGTGGTCCTATGCTGCCTGGACAACACAGTTCGCACCATTTCTTGCAGATGTAACTGACAGGATACCGCAAGAATTAAAAGACGATATACTAAAAGGTATTATTAGCGCAACTGCATCCGGAGATACATGGCACGGCGTGCCACTATTTACCGGCATGTATGGCCTGGTCTACAATAAAGATATCCTGGCAGCGGCAGGCTATGACAAAGCTCCTGAAACATGGGATGAACTCTTTGAATGTGCAGAAGCCTGTACAATAGATGAAGACGGAGACGGGATTCCTGAGATTTATGGAATAGGATCCGGTGTATCTGCCGGTCAATTTGGACTTAAAGCTTTCTTTGATGTAGCCATGAAATCTGTTGGCGGAGCATTTTGGAATTATGATGCAGATAATCCCAAGGCAATGTTTAATACTGCTGAAGGCATAAGGGCGCTTCAGATCATGAAGATGCATTACAGAAGTGATTTTTCAGATCCAGTAATGGCAACAGGTGATGAGACAGCTTGCAGAAGGGCAGTAGCATCAGGGCTGTCAGCAATGGGCCTGCATGGTTTTGGTGCAGTAGAAGGTGTAGTAACAAGTGATTTCCCTGAAAATGATGGTAAATTTGCCTATGCACTATATCCTCATGACCCTGGTTTTGACAGTTGGTCGATACCTGGTTCGATGGGCTTTACAATAAGAGAAGGCGGAAATGTTGATGCCGCTCTGGCTTATAATCTTTTCTATGTATCACCTGAGATACAGAAGTTTATGACTCAGGACTATGGCTTTGTAACCAGCAGAGCTACAGTTGCAGCAGATAGTGAATATAGCGACATGTATTCATATGCTGAGGGTGCATTGGAACAAGCTAGTTACGGAGGAGAAAGATATGTTGAAATAAATGCATCAGTAGTGCAAGATACATTTTTCCCAATATTTGAAAATTATCTAGCAGGCAATATTGACGAACAAGCAGCCCTGGATAAGCTGGAAGAAGCATTTTATGCTGCCTGGGAAGAAT
>CBEVGD010000112.1:0-4757 GCA_965549355.1 uncultured bacterium
AATCGTATTATTCTGTGTAAACTGTAATAAGGAATCACCGCATACAGTGCATTATATAGGCAGTTATCTTAAGAGTGTGAGCTGTGACAGCTGTTCAAAAATGATAGAGATAGACCGCAGGCATCTGCGCACAGTCTTTGCTGAGGATTTTATCAACAGGATACTCACCAAACCGCACCGAATGAATGAAGATATGAAAAAAGCCGTGGCTATACTTATGCCTTTCTTCCCAAAAAGGCTCATCCGGGAACCATTAAAGGTGCTAAAAGAGATCTACGAAGTATTAAAGAAGGAAAACGGCGATAAGGCAAAGAAAAAAAGCATCTCCGAATGATTATTTCAGGTGTATTTTTTCAGTAGATATATTGAAGACGGTTTCAAAACTTTTTAAGATACGCTCTTTGACATCATTTATAGTTAATTCCCTTTTTAATAGTGAAGAAAGGGAAGTCTGGGGATAGTCTTTCAGGCCGCAGGCTAAAATATGCTTAAAATATGAAAGGTCTATATTCACATTAAGGGAAAATCCGTGCATGCTTATCCACTTCCTTACTTTAAGCCCGATAGAAGCTATTTTTTTGTCTTCAACGAATATGCCCCTGTGTCCTTTTACTCTTCTGCCCCTGATACCGGAGGTCAGCAGTACATTTATAATGACCTGTTCCAGATTATGGACAAAAAGATTAAGGTCCTTTCCAAAAAACTTAAGGTTAAATACGGGATAGCATATTATCTGGCCGGGTCCGTGAAGAGTGATATCACCGCCCCTATTTGAACGGATCAGCTCGATACCGAGATCTGTTAGATCATTCTCTGGCGTCAAAAGGTTTTCCATGCTGCGATTGCTGCCGGATGTAATGACCGGCGGATGTTCCAGAAGCAGGATAATACCTTTTAGGTCCCTTTCGTATATCTGCCCGGTCAGTGCAAGCTGAAAGTCAAAGGCATCCTGGTACGGAATGATGCCGGAGTCAAGCACAGGTATGTCTTCAGAGGTCATCCTGTCCAGTATCCTGCTCAGATCATTGATTTTCATAGCTTCTATCCAGTATGCAAATATATAATTAGATTCGGGAAGACTCTTCCCCCGGTCCGGATATCTGCCTTACTATATCCAATTCATTTTATGGGGAATACTGTAAATATATATTAATAATTTTTTTAAATAATAATACTTTTGATACTGTTTTGCCAGCCATCTGCAGAAAGAAGGTCCGGTAAAACAAAATTTATACGGGAAAACAATAACTCAGATAACCATTAATAATTTAAAGCAAATATTGGCGAGGAGAAAAAAATGACAGACAAAAAATTTGATCTTGCAATACTCGGAGGGGGACCGGGCGGCTATGTAGGGGCAATAAGGGCTGCAAAACTCGGCCTAAAAGTCGCAGTTATAGAAAAGAACCATCCTGGAGGAGTATGCCTGAACCATGGATGTATCCCGACAAAGGCTCTTTATCATATAGCACAGACCCTGGATGAGATAAAGAAAGCATTCATTTTTGGAATAGAGGCAGGTGAACCAAAACTTGATTTTCCAAAGGCAATGGCCAGGAAAGATAATATAATAGAAATGCAGAGAAGAGGCCTTGGGTTTCATTTCAAGAAAAACGGAATAGAGCTTATAAATGGAGAAGGAAAGCTTGTCTCTCCTGATACTATTTCGGTTAAAAAAGGTGATGGAAAAAATATTTCTGTATCGGCTAAAAATATAATGATCGCAACCGGTTCATCGGCAAATAATGTCCCGCCCTTCGATCTTTCCGATGAGGGGGTGATGGATAATATCGGGATACTTTCACTTAAGAAGCTGCCGGAGTCCCTCCTTGTAGTAGGCGGAGGCGTGGTAGGCTCTGAGTTTGCGAATATATTTGCCTCTTTTGGAACAAAAGTAACCATAGTGGAGCTGCTGCCGAGAATACTTAACACAGAAGATGAAGAGGTCTCAAAAGTAATATATAAGGCTCTAAGGAAAAAGGATGTCGATATATACACATCTACTAAAGTCGAAGAGTCTAGAAAAGATGGCAGTAGATTTAAACTTAAACTGTCGGGCGGAGAAAAATTCGAAGCAGAAAAGATACTGGTATCTGTTGGAAGGGGCCCTAATTCTTCCGGTATCGGCCTTGAAGATATAGGAGTGGGCACCGATGAGAAGGGTTACATAATAGTGGACAGCAGGCTGCGTACAAATATTCCTAATATATATGCAGTGGGAGATGTGGCCGGCGGACTTCAGCTTGCTCATGTAGCCAGCGAAGAAGGAAAAGTGGCTGCCGGGATAGTTGCAGGGAAAGATAAAGAAATGGATTACTCCGTAATACCATGGGCAGTATTTACATCTCCGGAGATCGGGACAGTGGGCCTTAATACCGAACAGGCCAGAGAAAAGGGATATCCTGTATGCGCGGGGAATTTTCCATTCTCTAATAGCGGAAAAGCTTTTATCACCGGGGAGACAGAAGGTTTTGTGAATATAGTCACAAATAAGGATACCGGAGAGATACTCGGCGCACAGATAGTAGGGCCCCGGGCATCGGACCTGGTACATGAAGTGGCAGTGGCGATGAAAGGCGAAATACTAATAGATGATCTTGCGGCCACTGTGCATTCTCATCCGACACTTTCCGAGGCGGTACTGGAAGCAGCGGAAGACTGTTTTGGTATTGCCACGCATAAGTCATAAGATAACTTTATATTAAAAACTGGAAAGACTGACCTTTTGTATAGATTAATTGCTACTGATGTTGACGGAACTCTTCTGGATGATGATTCCCGGATAACTGAATATAATAGGAAAGCGCTTCTTGAATGCAAGAAAAGAGGTATTGGAATAATCCTTGCTACAGGAAAGTCAATGGATTCCATCCTGCATCTGATAAAGGATCTGGGACTTAAGCTGCCCCAGATAACTTTAAACGGAAGTGTTACCATAGGTCCGGGATCAGAGATAATAAATTCATCAAAAATAGATCCTGTATATTACCTGGAGGTAATAAAATCTATTAAAAGCAGCGGTTATCCGCCTGTAATAGCGCTTGATAATGGCAAGCTTTATCTTGATGATCATCATCCCGACCTAAAACACCTTGACGGTATTGGTGAAAAATTTATAAAGGTAGACAGTATAGAGACAGAATTCTTTGCAAGAAATACAGTAGATATCTATATCCCCATCGAGGAGTCTAATCCTCTTGATAAGGCTTTAAGGGAGAAATACTCCGGCAAACTTCAGATTATAAGATCGGGCCGCTATTTCTTTGATATTTTGAACAGGGAAGCTACCAAGGGAAATGCTCTTCTGTCAGTAATAGAGTCGCTGGGCATAAAAAAAGAGGAAGTTGCAGTATTCGGAGACAGCCCCAATGATCTTTCCATGTTCGATATAGCGGGTCTCAGAATAGCTGTAAAGAATTCTTACCCGGAGATATTAAAAAAGGCTGACATAGTTACTGATGAGAATTATAATTCCGGTCTGGGAAAGGCGGTTTTTAAATATATACTCAAAGATCAATGATGCATATTATTGTCAGCATGGTTCGCCTCTTAGTTTTCGGGCCAATGCGTATTTTGAGCAGCTGCTTCTTTTATATAGAAGGCTATAGAGCAGTATAATAAACCACGCTTTCCAGCAATTTTGACATCACTGCCCAATATGTTAGAATTAGAGCTCCTGACATGGATATTAAACATTTATTATAAATCTATTAATAAATAAGAAATCAATGAATACTGAAACCACAGTAGCGCTAACCAAAAGAGCTGTAATAACTTTTTCAAAGCCTGCGACCAAAGAGGATTTCATCAAGAAGATCGGTGAAATAGCAAAAAATATCATCGATTTTCTAAAGAAAAACGGCTGCAAAGAGATAGGACATATCAAATTTATTTCTACAACAGATGGAGAGGACTATCTGCAGTTCAGTATTGAAGATATAAGAAAGAAACCAGTAATACAGGGTATTCTACGCAAGACCTTTGCGAAGATAAAACTTACGCTGAATATAATAGAGTTTGGCGTGAAACGGGAAGATATAGATAATAAATTGGATAGCGAGATAAAAAATATCCAGGATTATTTCTCAAATCTATAGGAGTCTGTCCGAAGGGTTGGACAATAAAACAGCAAGCGCTTCATTGAATCTTCTCAGAAATGTAATACATTGCCTTGCATCTTACTATCATGCCTTTATTTAAGACAGATTTCCGGTATTGTAAATAGTTATTACATACACTATAATGTAACTAAAATTAGATAATAAATACATTAGGATGTAGTTATGATAGATTTAACAATTTTTAATCCCTGGTGGCAGGATAAAACCATTGATGCTGAATTAAAGGGAAAACGTAGAGATATTTTTTTTCAGATACTTAAATTCTTAGATTTAAGACAGATTCTTATATTGTCTGGACTCAGGAGAGCGGGAAAGTCGACTTTGATGTTTCAGATCATTGATGAGCTTATAAGTAAAAAGAATATTGATCCATACAATATACTATATTTTTCTTTTGATGAAGAAAATGTAGAGATTGATCAGCTAATAAAGAATTATGAGATTAATTTTTTAAGGGACAAAATATCAAAAAAAGAAATCTACATTTTTTTAGATGAGATACAAAAACTGAATAATTGGCCCTCAAAGGTAAAAATACTCTATGATATGCATCCTAAAATGAAAATATTTCTGTCAGGTTCTGCATCAATAAATCTAATGAAGGAAATCAGAGAAAGTCTCGCTGGAAGGTATTTT
>CBEVGD010000113.1:0-4583 GCA_965549355.1 uncultured bacterium
GGCGATAATCAGCTGGCAGCTATTAGGAATAAGGAAGTAGGTTTCGTGTTTCAGACATTCAATCTCCTTTCCAGGTCAAACATATATGGAAATGTTGAGCTCCCTATGATTTATTCTGCAGAAAGGATAAGAAATAAAAAAAAGAAAATAATGGATGCTATAGAATCAGTAGGGTTGACCGATTGGATCAAACATAAGCCCAATGAGCTATCAGGTGGACAGAAACAGAGAGTGGCCATAGCAAGGGCACTTGTCAATCAACCCTCCATAATCCTTGCTGATGAACCTACCGGAAATCTGGACTCTGTAACCGGAGAAGAAATAATGGCCATATTTCAGAAATTGAACAACCATGGAAAGACAGTAATATTAGTTACTCATGAGATGGATATAGCCAGGCATACCCATAGGATTATTTATCTAAGGGATGGTATTATTCACGGACAGGAAGAAGTCAAGGAGCAGGTATCTGCCGAAGAAAAACTAAAAAAGATGCCAAAACCGGGAGATAAACTAAAAGCAAACTAAAATTTTTAAAATATGAGAAGATTAACGGAAAATATAAAAGTTGCTTTTCAGGCCTTATTTTTAAATAAACTAAGATCCATTTTGACCATGCTTGGAATAATTATAGGAGTTGGAGCGGTAGTTGCCGTATTCTCCATTGGTTCCGGGGCACAAGAGTCTATAATGAAAAGTTTCCAGGATATCGGATCCAATTCAATTTATATAATGGCCGGGAGCCCTGAGGACCAGTTTATGGCTGGCGCGCAACAAGCTGAACTGACAATTGATGATGTCAGGGCAATAGAGAGAGACGCAAATTTGATAAGCGAAGTCGCCCCGGTAGTAACCAGCTTGTCTGTCGTCACTTATTTAAACAAAAGTACCCGTACCACAGTAAATGCCTCAACTGAAAATGGACGGAAAATATTTAATACGAAAATTGAAAGAGGTAATTATTACAGTAGAAGCGATGTCCTAAATGCTTCAAATGTAGCAGTAATCGGTAATACAGCAATAAAGAGCCTGTTTGGCACTATTGATCCCATAGGAAAAATAATAAAGATTGATGGAAAGAATTTTACAGTTATAGGAATTTTGGAATCGAAGGGAGCCGGTGCGTTTGGAAGCGATCAGGATAATTATATTGATATTCCGGTTACTACCGCCCAGAATAAATTATATGGATCTGGTTCATACAATATGATAGTGGCCCAGAGTATAAGTGAAGAGGATATAGGAGCCGCTGCAGAAGAGATAAAATCAATACTCCGAAGGCATAGAAATATAAGATTTGGTGAAAAAGATGATTTTATGGTTCAAAACCCAACACAGATACTTGGCATCATTTCTCTAGTCACCAATATTTTTACTGTAGTCATTGCCGGTATTGCCAGCATATCACTTCTTGTGGGCGGTATTGGGATAATGAACATAATGCTTGTTTCGGTTACCGAAAGAATCAGTGAGATCGGAATACGAAAAGCTATAGGAGCCAAGAACAGGGACATACTGATCCAGTTTCTGGTAGAGAGCATAGTGCTTAGTATTATTGGCGGCATTTTTGGTATTCTTTTTGCAGTTGCTATATCTGCCATATTGAATCGGTTTACTGTCCTTGAAACCTCTATTACGGCATTTCCAATAATCATTGCCCTGAGTTTCTCTACAATAATAGGCCTTTTCTTCGGTATTTTTCCGGCAATGCGGGCTGCAAGACTCAATCCCATAGATGCCTTAAGACATGAGTAATATAATATTTTAATTTGGAACAGAGAAATTATTAATATAGATTATTTGATTTATTAACATTAACACGATAGATAGGAGATGATAAGATGAGAGAGGAACCAAAGAATCGACATGGCTGTTTGATGGCGTGGCTGGTATGGTTGATAATAGTTAACTCATTTATGATCCTGGGGGGCCTGATTTCACCATTTTTATTAAATTGGAGCAGGAAAATAGTCCCGAGTATGATAATCCCGGATATTCCCGCCTGGCAGCAGTATGTACCTATTGCGCTTGCAGTGATCAATGTGGTATTCGTGGTAGCAATAATACTGTGGAAGAAGTGGGGTTTCTGGGGATATTGTGCAAGCAGCATTGCCGGGCTGACCGTATATCTGGTAACCAATACTGGAAGAACAGCAGCAGGGATCAACCCGGCATTCGGAGGAATCGTCCCAATAGTTTTGGGCGTAGTTTTCAGTATTCTGGGTGTACTTATTCTATTTGGAGTACTGCATATCGGCAAGGAGAAAAAAGGCTGGACCCAGCTCAAATAGACATTACAGGACAACAGGGAAGGGCCGCCGCGGAAAACCGCGAGCCTTATTGCTATTATGCTATACTATATAGAGGCATTGATTTTTATTGCCATGCTTTGAAATGTTGAAAAATAAAGGAGGAAAAATGATAAATGCAGTATTAAAATCCTATGAGGAAAATGATACAGGAGCAAAGTATATTTTTGAAACAGATGTAAATAGACTTGCAAATTATATTCAAGAATTTTTTAAAAGGGAAGGGTATCAGCTTCAGGAAGGAACTCCTGAAGATGGGGACTATGTAAAAGGAAGTTCAGGTTTAATGAGGACCATACTTGGAGGACTTGTAGATAGATATAAGTTTAATGTATGTATTTATGATGAGGACGGGAAGACCGTTTTGATGCTTTATAAGGGAATGACTGGAGCTATGGGCGGATTATGGGGGTTTGACAGAATGAGGATAGAAACTAAAAGAATAAGAGAAAAAATTAATGCCGAATCGATACATAAATAGTAATTATTTGTAAAATTAAATAAAAATATTATTATTAGAGCTTCATCAATACTATGCTTGATTTCCAAGTTTCTAACATTATCACAACCGGCATCAATGTGCAGTAATATTGCAAGTCTTCTTGATTGAAACCATAAAAATACTCCTCCGTCTATAATCCAGGCTGCAGCAAGCCAAATAAATAATATATTGATTGAGAAAGAAAATTTCATGAAAAAGCTTGGTAAAAGTGAGATTGAAAGCATAATCCCTCACCGCTATCCCTTCCTTTTAATAGACGAGATACTTGAAGTTGAGCCCGGTAAAAGGATAAAGGGCGTCAAGTATGTAAAAGAGGACGAGTACTATTTTAAGGGGCATTTCCCCGGAAATCCCATCATGCCCGGTGTCCTACAGGTGGAGACTATTGCACAGGCAGGAGCCGTATCGGTTCTTATGCTTCCAGAAAATAAAGGAAAACTTGTTTTATTTGCAGGCATAGATAAGGCAAGATTTAAAAGGATAGTTAGGCCAGGCGATGAACTGATGATCGAGGTCGAGATCGAAAGCTTCAGGAGAAATATTGGCAAAGGCAGGGGCAGGGCCGCTGTCAATGGTGAACTTGCCTGTGCTGCAGATATAATGTTTGCAATAGGATAGATCCGGTTTTCGGACACGCTCCTAAGAATAAACAAAAATGGAAAGGCCCGTATTGAATGATATCATGAATGCTCCCAAAATAGCTCTGATGTTCCCCGGACAGGGTTCCCAGCATGAAAAGATGGGACAGCAATTTTTAAGATTTAATAACAGCTCTAATAAGTACTTTGAAATTGCAGGGGAAATAATAGGAAAGGACCTTGCAAAAATAATCAATGGCCGGGACCCGGATAATAGTCTCGGGGATACAAAGTTTTCTCAAATTTCAATATATGCCTTAAGCTGTGCTTTATTTGATTATCTGTCAGAAGATCTTTCTCTGGATATGAACAGCATAGATACAGTAATGGGCCACAGCCTCGGTGAATATAGCGCTCTTTATAGCTGTGGGGCATATGACTTTAAAACCGGAGCAGAGCTTGTAGCATACAGGGGAAATGTAATGAGCAATGCCGACAGGACCGCAAAAGGGATGATGGCAGCTGTTCTTGGAGCCGAAGCCGGCCCGATAGAGGATGTCCTCAAGGAATACAGGGACAGGGTATTTATTGCCAATTACAATGATTATACTCAGATAGTGATAAGCGGATACGAAGAGGATGTAAAAAATCTAATAGCTGGCCTGAAGGAAAAAGGAATCAGAAAAGTTATTCCCCTTAAAGTAAATATTGCATCCCACTGTCCTTTGATGGGGGAGGTATCGAAAAAACTGGGGGATTTTATTGATAAGAAAATCAGCTTCAAAGAACCCGGTCCGCCTTTTCTATCTACCACAGAAATAAAATATATCAGAAAGAGCGGATTGAAGGAGACACTGACAGGACAGCTAACAAATCCGATCCAATGGGTCGACAGTGTAAAGCTTCTTCTGGATAAAGGGGTAAATACTTTTATAGAGATAGGTCCCGGAAAAGTATTGTCGGGCCTGGTTTTAAGGATAGCCCGTAAGAATAAAAAAAATGTAGATATAATGAACACAAATGATCTTGGCGATATTGAGAATATGATAGGTAAATTACAGGAGAGAGGACTTTTAAAATGAGGCTAAAAGATAAAATAGCAATAGTGACCGGAGGAGCCAGGGGCATAGGTAAAACCATATGAGCGGAATTGTTAAAAGAAGGAGGAAGAGTAGTAATATTCGATGTAAACGG
>CBEVGD010000114.1:0-4579 GCA_965549355.1 uncultured bacterium
TTGAATGGGAGTGATGTCCGGGTCGATAGTTAAAAACGAACATGATATTATAACAATATAAAAGCAAGCATAGATTGAAGGGCCCGGGTTCTTAATGATTTGTACACAAAGGAGAGAATATGGGAAATGATTTTAATAAAAAACTTAAAAGCTACAGGGATCAGATAAACGATATAGACCATGAGCTTGTGGATCTTTTAAATGAAAGAGCCGAAATGGTGAAGAAGGTAAAGAAACTCAAACAAAAAGAAAACATGCCCCTCTACGATGCACGCAGGGAAGAAGAGCTTGTTGAAAATATAGCGAGATATAGCAAGGGCCCTCTTTACCGGGACAATATAGTTCAGATTTTTGAGAGCATACTTAGAAATGTCCAGATTCTTGAAAAAGATGAGACTCTTTAAATCTACAATCTCTTAATACAATGTCTAATCGTCTATTTTAAAAAGGGAACTACTATGGCTGATAACAAGATCAATAATCTGATAAAAAAACAATACATTACAATTATTGCGGGACCGTGTGCCATCGAGAACTGGAAGCAGCTGGATGAGACTGCAAAAATCGTCAGCAGCCTCGGTCTTTCATATATCCGGGGGGGAGCATTCAAGCCAAGGACATCTCCCTATAGCTTTCAGGGCCTTGAAGAAAAAGGTTTGGAGTTTTTAAAAAAAGTTGGAGATAAATATGATCTCCAAACAGTTACTGAAGTAACGGATACGGTAAATGCCGGTATCATAGCCGAATATGCGGATGTGTTTCAGATAGGGACAAGGAATATGTCTAATTTCGCACTGCTTAAAAAAGTCGGTGAGATTGCTTTTAATAAAAAAAAGGCAGTCATATTGAAAAGGGGCTGGGCATCCAATATAAAGGAATGGCTCCTTGCATCCGAGTACTTAAACCTTAAAGGCGAGGTTGATGTAATATTATGTGAAAGGGGGATCAGGACATTTGATACAAATACCAGATTCACTCTTGATCTTTCTGCAGTTCCGGTGATCAGGAAATTAAGCAAGCTGCCTATAATTATAGATCCGTCACATGCCATGGGGCAGAGTGACCTGGTGACCCCGATGAGCAGGGCCGCTATTGCTGCTGGTGCAGACGGACTTATTGTAGAGACGCATAATGAGCCGGCAAAGGCTCTCTGCGACGGCCAGCAGTCACTGGATCCCAAGGAAATGACTGAGCTTTTAAAGCAGGTCAAGGCTATAGCTTCAGCCATCGGTAAAAAAGTCAGGTAGAAAATCATATTTTGGAAATAGAAAAATATCTCAATCCACAACAGGTAAAAGCAGTAAAGAACACAGAGGGCCCCCTTCTTGTCATAGCCGGTGCAGGAAGTGGAAAGACCAGGGTATTGACTTACCGCATAGCCTATCTCATTAAAGAAAAAAATGTCGATCCATTCAGTATTCTTGCCATTACTTTTACCAATAAGGCTGCCAAAGAAATGAAAAAGAGGGTGACCGGGCTGGTGGGAAGGATCGGTGAACATATGTGGGTATCGACTTTCCATTCTTTTTGTGCGCGATTTCTGCGTTCTGAGATACATAATCTCGGGATGTCCAGAAATTATGTAATATATGATAATGATGACTCAATAAAGCTCATCAGCCGCATAGCAAGAGAAATGGATATTGATATAAAGAGATTTCCACCGCGTATGATCAAATCAGTAATAAGCGATGCCAAGAACCATCTAATAGATTTTGAGACATTTAACCGAAAAGCTTTTGATCATTTTAATAAGCTTGTTGCAAAAATGTACTCTACCTATCAGGAAAGGCTGCTTAAGGCAAATGCGCTGGACTTTGATGATCTGCTGGTATTTACAGTGGATATATTAAATCAGTTCCCGGCCATAAAAAAGAAATATCAGGAAAAATTCCAGTATCTTCTGGTAGATGAATTTCAGGATACAAATATAGCTCAGAATGAGATTGTTATGCTCCTGGGAGGCGGCCACAAAAGGATATGTGTCGTGGGCGATGACGATCAGAGCATCTATAGCTGGAGGGGTGCAAAGATAACAAATATTACAGAATTCGATCAGAGATTTGATGGTGCATCGGTCATTAAACTGGAGCAGAACTACAGATCCACACAGAATATACTGGATGCAGCCAATGCGGTGATAACAAATAATGAAAAACGGAAGCCGAAAAAACTATGGACAGAAAATATAAAAGGGGAACCTGTTTCAAAATATACTGCAGGCGATGAAAAGGTTGAAGTAAGCTTTGTGATTAATAAAATCAGGGAATATATAAATAAGAAAAATAAAAAGTACCGTGATTTTGCAATTTTCTACCGGACAAATGCCCAGTCAAGAGCAGTTGAGGAACAGCTTATAAGGCAGAATATCCCATATAAGATATTTGGGGGTTTAAGGTTCTATGACCGCATGGAAATAAAGGATATGCTGGCGTATATGAAGCTTATATCAAATCCCAAAGATGTAGTGAGCCTCTTAAGGATAATAAATGTGCCGAGGCGGAAGATCGGAAAGACCACTATAACTAATATAGAGAAGTATGCACAGAGAAACAATATGACATTCTGTGAAGCTTTTTACCAGATCGACGGGGTCCCTTTGCTTTCGAATACCGTGAAAGCAAGGATAAATGACTTTATATCCTTAATGGCCGGCTTCAGGGACCATGCTATTGAAAACCCGGCAGATAAGCTGATTGAGGATATCTGGAAAAAAACCGGATATCTGAAAGAGCTCGAAGAGCAGGATACAATAGAATCGATGAACCGGATAGAAAATTTAAGGGAGCTTCTTACCGTGACAAAGGAATTTGAAGAAAAGGCATTGCTTATCAAAACGGCATCGCTGGATACGGGATCCGGTTCGAGCCTTTCAGGGCTTGATGATTTCCTTGAAGAAGTCTCGCTGTTAACCGATCTTGATAATCTTGACGAGTCTTCAGACTTTATAGTGCTTATGACTCTTCATAATGCTAAGGGGCTGGAGTTTCCCATAGTATTTATGGTCGGAATGGAAGAGGGCATCTTCCCCCATTCCCGCAGCATGAATAGCCTGGAGGAATTAGAGGAAGAAAGAAGGCTCTGCTATGTGGGTATTACCCGTGCTATGGAAAAAGTATACATGACATATTCGCTATCCCATAGAATATACGGCGAGTCAAGCTTCATGGCCGCATCAAGATTTCTCGGAGAAATACCCGGAGATCTTGTTATGGATGAGAACAAGACGGCGCCAAAAAGGTTTTTTTCAGCATCTGCTCCTGAAAAAGATGGGGGAAAACTAAAAGTCGATTATAAAATAGGAGACTTTGTAGAGCATAAGATGTGGGGAAGGGGACAGGTGCTTAATGTAAAAAGGCTCAGTGATGATATAGAGCTTGATGTAAACTTTACCAGTCTCGGACTCAAACATCTTCTTGTGAGCTTTGCCCCGCTGCAAAAAGTGGAGAAAGATCAGTAGGCTTCTACAGGGCAATACAGAGATTATCCGGTATTACTATAGCAAATTGCCTTATTGATATGTTAAAGTATATTTCAGGAGCCTGTCCGGGAACCGGGTTCGGGTTCACAGGCAGATATAAAAAATATTCTGGTAAATAGTTATTAACAGCCGGTACCGGCTGTTACAGGGAAAGGGAATAGTCATGAAGATCTTTGGAAAAGAAATATCAAGACAGGAGCTTCAGCAAAAAACAGGCGACATAAGTCAGCTTGGAGGCATCAGATCCTATGAACTCAATGATGGAGTCAGCAGGGGAATAAGGGCAGTGGATATAAAAAGTCCATGCGGACTTGAGTTCACGGTACTTCCCGGCAGGGGTATGGATATCTCGAGCCTGTCATATAAGTCAGTACCTATAGCGTGGCGGTCTGCCACCAGAGAAACTTCACCTGTCTATTATGAGAGCAGAGGACTGGAGTGGCTCAGGACTTTTTATGGGGGCCTTCTAACGACCTGCGGCCTCACTACCACTGGTTCTCCATCTGAAGACAATGGAGAAGAGCTCGGCCTTCACGGGAGAATTGCCAATATAGATGCGGAAAATGTCCTGGCAGACGGCTACTGGGAGGGTGACCGCTACAAGATGTGGATACAGGGAAAGGTAAGGGAAGCCCGGGTATTTGGGGACAAGCTTGAACTGTCAAGAAAGATAACCACCTGGATGGATGAGCCAAAAATAATCATAGAAGATACAGTGGAAAATATCGGAAACGTGACCTCTCCAATCATGATACTGTATCATGTAAATATAGGTTTTCCGGTAGTAGATAATGGAGCGGAACTTCTTGAAGCTAAGGCTAAAGTTACCTACAGAGATGATGAAGCAAAAGAAGGATATGCGGATTTCAATAAGTTTACAGAACCAGTAAGAGGATTTAAGGAACAATGTTATTTCCATGATATAGAGGCTGATGATGACGGCAATTCAAATATTGCAATAGTGAACAGGGGTTTTAATAATGGCAGCGGTATAGGAATATGGATGAAGTTTAAAAAAGACACTCTGCCTCTAATGACGCAATGGAAACAGATGGGGATGGGCGAGTATGTTTGCGGTATAGAGCCCTGCAATAGCCC
>CBEVGD010000115.1:0-4441 GCA_965549355.1 uncultured bacterium
ATATAGAGAAATGTATTGGTTATCTGGGTAGTCGATATTTCAATATCAAGATCATCAAGAGCATTAAAAAGAGCCGGCCTAAAATCCTCATAGGACCTGTTCCTCGTATCAAATACCAGCTCAAGATAACCATGCGACACCTCAAATCCTTCCGGAGGATTCAATTCATTGCTGTTCTGCAGTATTACCCTGCTTTCTTCTATTATATCAAGCAGTTCCTTATCCAGCTCTTCCCTTGAGATATCCTTTACCTTATTAATGGTATTAAAAAAAGTATATGATACCTTATTGGATTGCTGTACAAGGACCGAGACCGAATTTATATAATCAGATATTGTGAGTCTTTGTTCTTTGGTAAGATCCTTTCTCCCTGCTTCGCAGCTCCACAGTCCGGTTATCCAGCTGACGATAACTGTCGCAACTATAATCATTATGATTAAAGTTATGATTGATTCTTTTCTACCCCTATGTTCCAATGAGCCCTTTCCGCTGTTAAGATTAAACAAAATCTTAAGATTTATCTGTTTTCTGCAGTTTAAACTTTATTATACAAATGAACAAGTTAAAAAACAATCTGGTAAAGTCGATTTTCAGTCTATATAATAGTTATTTTAAATACCTTATGAGAGGAGGGTCGGCAAGACCAAAAAGGAGCCGGCAATAATATGAGTGTCAATAAGCTAAAAAAGAGAAGTGAGATAAAACCGGAGCATAAATGGATCCTTGAAGACATATATTCTTCCATAGAAAAATGGGAAGATGATTATAGGGATGCGGGAGAAAGCCTGCCTGTTTTCGCCAGGCTTGCAGGTAAGCTTCCTGATTCTCCTTTAGATCTTTCCAAAATACTTAAAAGTTACAGCAAATTGATAAAAAAAGTGGAAAAGCTTTTTGTCTATGCCCATATGAGAAAGGATGAAGATAATACAGATCAGGGCTATCAGGCCCTCATGGACAGAGCAAGGTCCCTTCTTGTGGAAGCAGAAAGCGCGTGTTCGTTCCTGGTGCCTGATATACTTAAAATAGACCACAGGCAGCTGGAAAAGCTTATAGGTGAAGACAAAGGTCTTTCAGACTATACTCATTATTTGAAGGATATCTCCAGAAGGAGAGAGTATATACTTTCGGCTGATAATGAAAAGATCCTTGCCCTTTCAGGAGAGCTTGCTGCTTCTCCCCAATTGATCTTCGGGATGATAGACAATGCGGATATTAAATTTCCCATTATAAAGGATGAAAACAATAATAGTATTGAGCTCACAAAGGGAAGATACTCGAAATTTATGGAAAGCAGGTTGAGGCATGTAAGAAAAAATGCATTTGAAGCTCTGTATGCTGCATATGGCAAGCAGAAAAACACCCTATCTTCGACGCTGAGCTCCAGTATAAAGAAAGATATTTTTTTTAGCAGAGTAAGAAAATATCCCTCCAGTATCGAAGCCGCCCTTTTTGACGATAATGCACCCATAGCCGTCTATGATAATCTTATTGATTCTGTATCAAAAAACCTTGATCCAATGTATAAATATATGGATCTCCGGAAAAAGGCCCTGGGAGTGGATGAGCTTCATATGTATGATCTTTATGTGCCCATAGTCGATGATGTAGAATTTAAAGTATCATATGAAGAAGCAAAAGAAATGGTTGCCGAAAGCCTGCGCCCTCTCGGGGATGACTACCTCCAGATCCTTAAAGGCGGACTTGAAGGGGGCTGGATTGATATTTATGAAAATAAAGGAAAGACAAGCGGAGCATATTCCTGGGGATGTTATGGCACACATCCATATGTCCTTATGAATTATGAAGATATAATAAATCATGTCTTCACCCTTTCCCATGAGATGGGACATGCGATGCACACATATTTTTCAAATAAAAATCAGCCCTATATGAAGGCTGGATATAAGATATTTGTAGCGGAAGTCGCATCGATTTTAAATGAGATACTCCTTACGGATCATCTTCTGAAAGTCCTCGATGATGAAAAGAAGCGGCAGTATATCCTAAATCATTACCTGGAACAGTTCAGGGGTACAGTATACCGGCAGACCATGTTTGCTGAATTTGAGAAGATAATACACGGTAATGCAGAAAAGCAGATCCCTCTGACCTCCGAAAACCTTTCCAGGATATACCGTGATGTGAATGTGAAATATTATGGAAAAGAAATAATAGTCGACCAGCAGATAGATCTTGAATGGGCAAGAATACCACACTTCTATAGCGCTTTTTATGTGTACAAATATGCTCTCGGTTTTTCGGCTGCAGCTGCATTATCAGAAAAGATAATCAAAGGAGAAAACGGTGCAGTCAGCCGGTATCTGGAATTTCTCTCAAGCGGAGGATCCGATTATCCAATAGAGCTTTTAAAGAGAGCCGGCATAGATATGACTTCACCTGAGCCTGTCAACAGGGCACTGAAAATATTTAGCGGACTCGTAGATGATATGGCGGAATATATTGGCCGGTAATTATTGATGTCTATACATTGAATTTAAAGAGGATGACATCTCCGTCTTTTATTATATATTGCTTCCCCTCCTGCCTTATAAGGCCCTTCTCCCTTGCTGCATTAAATGAGCCTGTATCCATTAGGGTCCTGTGGTCTATAGTCTCAGCACATATAAAACCTTTTTCGAAATCTGTGTGTATTTTTCCTGCAGCCCGGGGGGCCGTCGTCCCATTTTTTACGGTCCAGGCCCTTACTTCGGGAAGCTTTATAGTAAAAAAACTTATCAGATCGAGAAGACGGTAGCATGCAGAGACAAGCCTGTCCATTCCGGTTTCTGAGATTTTGAGATCTTCCATAAATTGTGCTCTCTCTTCTTTGTCCAGCTGTGTCAGTTCCTCTTCTATTTTTGCACTTATTGAAATCATCCGGGAGTTTTCATTTTCAGCATAATCTCTAACTCTTTTTAATTCAGCAATATCTTCTCCGGTCCTTCCAATATCAGCCTCGGATATATTTACTGCATAAAGAACAGGTTTTGCTGTCAGCAAGAAAAGATTATCTACAATGTCTCTTTCCATAGCCGGGAGCTCCATATTCCTAATAGCTTTACCTTTTTCAAGCCCGCCTTTAACCTTTTCCAGAATTTCTACTTCCCTTACAATATCCCGGTCGCCGCTTTTTACCGGACGCCTGTTTTTTTCGAGCCTGTTTTCAATGCTTTCGATATCAGCAAAAATAAGCTCGAGATTTATTGTTTCTATGTCCGGTATGGGGTCCACCCTGCCGGAGACATGGGAGATACTTTCATCCTTAAAACACCGTACCACATGTACCATTGCATCTACTTCCCTTATATTTGAGAGAAATTTGTTTCCAAGCCCCTCTCCTTTATGGGCTCCTTTTACAAGGCCGGCTATATCCACAAATTCGATTACTGCGGGTATGGTCTTTTCCGGTTTAACCATGCCGGCAAGATCTTCCAGCCGGCCATCAGGCACCGGGACAGTCGCCCTGTTTGGTTCTATGGTACAAAAAGGATAATTTGATATTTCTGCACCGGCTGCAGTAATGGCATTAAAAAGAGTGCTCTTGCCTACATTGGGAAGTCCTATTATTCCAAGTCTGATGTCTCTCTCCTTCTTATTTATTATCCTTTAGTATATTATTACTCTCCTATTATTTTTACCAGGACCCTCTTTCTTCTTTTACCGTCAAATTCACCATAAAATATCTGTTCCCATGGTCCGAGATCAAGTTTTCCTTCGCTGACAGCCGCTACCACTTCTCTTCCCATGATCGTCCTTTTGAGATGGGCATCGGCATTGTCTTCAAAACCATTGTGCCGATATCTGTCATATGGCTTCTCCGGAGCAATCCCTTCGAGCCACTTCTCAAAATCACTGTGCAGCCCGCTTTCATCATCATTTATAAATACACTTGCCGTTATATGCATGGCGTTTATTAATGCCAGACCTTCTTTTATACCGCTTTCACCAAGACACTCTTCAATGTGGGTTGTAATATTTATGAGTTCCCGCCTTTTTGAAGTCTCAAACCACAGCTCTTTTCTAAAGCTTTTCATATTTTAGTCTTCCTCCCGCTATGTATATATTTTATTATTGCAATCCTTCAATAAGCAGTTTGAGGTTTCTGGGCATCGCATTCAGATATTCATAGATACCATATTCCTTCAATTTTTTCTTAAACCGGAGCTCTTGTTTTCTCATTTAAGATCTCCAGCAAAATAATATAATAAATATTTTATATAAACAAATTTATTTCATACTTGAGAAACAGTATCATATTTACCCTACTGGACCGGGATATAAATACAAATAATCGGGATCCTGGTATTTATTCAATAGTATCGATAAAATTTATAGTAAATTCGTACTATTAATAAAAGACATTATAATTTAATATAATTATAGAAATAATTTGAAATAATAATTAATAACCGGGAGGATGGCTTGAATACAATAGAAGTAA
>CBEVGD010000116.1:0-4439 GCA_965549355.1 uncultured bacterium
TATATTGTAATACGGTTTTGTATAGGATAGAGGCATTTGCAGACATGTGTTCTATTATAATAAATATATGAATTTATGTAAATATGCATATATATATTAAGCCTAATTCAGGATTTATTAATCTGGTAATCTTAGTTATATTCGCTATAGTACAATCCAGAGCTTTATATATTTTTAAGGAATCTATAAGTAAACAATTTACAGCAATTAATTTCAAAAATAATTTCCTGGCTCATTTTCCAAATCAAAGTATGGGGTTAACAATTTAAGTAAAAGATGATTAATTGCTACCTGCCAAAAAAATATAAAAAATTCTATTATCTACGCACATCTTTTATGATACCGTTTATTTCTCATTCCTCATATAAATATTTGTACAGGGATAAGGTATTTCTATACCGATCTTGTCAAACTTTTCCTTCACCCTCCTGCGGAGCTGGCGTGCGATGGTCCATTGTTCGCCGGCCCTTACCTTGCATATCAGCTTAAACACAACTGCTGAATCACCGAGATCGCTTATACCGCCATCACCAAGTATAGAGGGCCTCTCCAGTATCACCTTCTTATACTTTTTGTCCATCATTATCTCATCAAAGATCTCCTCAAGAACTTTGACCACTCTGTCTGCATCTTCATCATAATGAACGCCTACTTCCACAACGGCCCTGGCCCACAGATGGGTCCTGTTTCCAAGAACCTTTATCTCTCCATTGGGGATATAATGCACCGTTCCCTCAATATCCCTTATTATTGTGGTTCTGAGATTAAATCTTTCAACGGTTCCGGTTGTATCCCCCACGGTAATAACATCGCCCACCTGATACCATTGTTCAAAAAGTATAAATATTCCATTGATAATATCCCTTATGAGGTTCTGGGCGCCAAAACCGATCACCATGCCGGCAACTCCCGCACCTGCCAGCAGCGGAGTCACGCTTATATCCAGCAGCTGTTCCGCTATTATCAAAGCCGCGGTAATAGATGCTATGATCACTATCAGATTTGAAATGACGCTATTGAAGGTAAGGGACCTCTTCCGTATCAGTATCTTATCATCAGGTATCTTCCTCTCAAGAAGCCTCCTCAGCCGTCTTCTTGCGATGCTGACTATTATGATGATGATTACAAGGACTCCGACTATGATGACCAGATCCAGCCAGTTGTTTTTAATATTCTGTATAATGCTCCCGCTTAACATGCCTGTACTTTCAACATTTTCCTCCATAGCTAACCTCCCGTCGAATTGACATCATTTTTTCTTAGACTGCTGTATATCTTTATTACCTTATCCTCGCCATCATCATAGACCGGACTAAGGTGTCCCGTATAATTAATGGCAGATATATATGGATAACCTCTGTCTATGACTGCTATATTAATGGCACCCTGCCTCTGTATGATGGATTTCCATCTTGGGAGGGGTATCTGGAGCCAGTGGACAAGCAGGGAAAGTATGACTCCGCCATGCGTCACTATAGCGACACTGGAATCATCAGCATTTTCAGCGACTATTTTATCTATTATTGAAGTCGTTCTAAGTGTCAGCTCCTTGAAATTCTCGCCTCCGGTGGGACAGTTATTATAGGGATCTGCCAGCCACTGCTGATAATCCCCATGGTACTCTTTATCTATCTCATGAAATTTCAGTCCTTCCCATTTTCCGAAGTCCACTTCTTCCAGCTCTCCCAATATCTTTATTTCCTGTCCGCTTTTTCCACTGATGATATCTGCTGTTTTCATCGTGCGCTTTAGCGGGCTGCTGTATATATTCGAAAACTTCACCCTGGAAAGATATTTTGATGCAAGCTCTGCCTGCTGTATTCCCGTGCTATTTAGCTCTATATCACAGCTTCCCTGATATCTTCCCTCCACATTCCAGCTGGTCTGGCCGTGCCTGATCAAAAAGAGTTTTATTCCCATTGCTTGAACCTCAATCAATATGGATATTAACCATAGACATTTCTTATCTTTATATATTAAAAAGCGAATAAAATAAACATTTTCAGACAAAAAGACCGATTATTGAAATAATGATACCATCAGAGGGGAAAATTTTGTAGAATATCATAGGATAATATGATTATTGAGAGTTTTTAAGATTTATTTAAGTCTTTTAAGGGAGGAGTATCAATATGAAAAAACCATATATAATAATACCGATCATGGTCCTCGCCCTTCTTTCCATTTTTTTTGTTTGCTCCTGCTCAAAAACTGTGACCCTCTATTTTGCATCAATGGTGGATAGCCGGCCATATCTTATAGGAGAGACAAGACAGATCGAAGATCCCGGCAATATCTACAAAACAGCGGTCGAAGAACTGATAAAGGGTCCCCTTGCAAAGGGCCTCTACCCCACAATACCATCTGATACAGTTGTTAATTCAGTTACCGTATCCGATGGCCTGGCAACTGTCGATTTTAATATAAGGATAATAAATAATTTTGAAGAGATCCCCCATAGCTCTGGTACTGAGACACTTGCTATTTATTCCATAGTAAACACCCTTACAGAGTTTAAAGATATTGAAAGGGTAAAGATCACCATTGGGGGATTAAGTACCGGCGAGGTTGATGGGTATATGGTGGAAGATTTCTGGGGACATATCGGCATCTATGAAATATTTGAAAGAAATGAAGAAATAATAAAAGATGAGTAAAAAAATTATCATAGAAGACTGTTTTAAAAAATCTCTCATGCCCGTAACGGGCCAAAAAAAAATAGGCTGGTTTTGCACCTATGCTCCTGAAGAATTGATCCTTGCTGCAGGACTTCATCCGGTCCGCATAATGGGGAAGAAAAAACTTAAAAAGTCTGAGAGCTACCTTCCAATAAACTTCTGTCCATATCTTAAGTCAGGATGGGAATCGCTTCTTAGTTCAAAGGATGGACTCTCTGCTGTAATATTCACTAATTCCTGCGACGGTATGCGAAGGCTATATGATACGGCAGAGCATTATCTTGGAGACATGCCCATATTTATGCTGGATGTCCCCAGAAATACTGATGATTATTCAGTAGAATTCTTCGGTTCCAATCTGGAGGATATGCTGAGTTTTATTGAAGGTATAAGGGGAGATAGGGTAGCTGATTTAGATCTTTGTGATGCTGTAAGGCTTATGGATAGAAAAAGAGCAGCCCTGAAAGACTTTAGCAGATTATTCTTTGAGAACCAGGACACTTTAGATATAGCAGATTACTACCGGATAATGGAGATATCAATATCTGCAAAAGCAGAAGTTTTTATAGATGAGCTGAATTCTCTAACAGACTTTCTAAGAAATGATCATGGCGCAGAAAACAGACCCGCCCCAAAGATCATGATAATAGGAAACTTCATCACTGAAGAGAAGCTCTGGAAAATGCTGTCAGGCCTTGATCTTGACCTGGTAGCCGATGACCTGTGTATCTCAAGCAGGTATTATGAAAGAACCCCGGGCGCGAATAGCAAGCTTGAAGAAACGAAAGACAGAAAAGCCATGCTTTACTTGCTCGCAGAGGGCTGCCTTAAAAAACCAGGATGCATGCGGATGGCCGATATGGGTAAAAAACTTGAAGGGCTCAAACAAAAAGCCGGGGGCAGCGGAGTCCAGGGGATTATATTTATAAGCCTTAAGTTCTGTGATACCATGCTTTATTCTTTCCCCCTTATAAGGAAAGAATTTGCCAGTCTAAAAATACCTGTTCTTTATCTGGAAATAGAATATAATAACTTTTCGGAAGGCCAGGTCAAGACAAGGATACAGGCTTTTCTGGAGATGATCTGATTATAATAGATTAAGCGGAGATAATGGGAGTAGTAAAAGAAAAAATAAGAACTAATATTCAAAGGAACCTTAATCAGAAATATCTTAAAAGACTTCTGGGCATAATAGCCACAAAACCAATTCTCTATGCATACGGAAGTACTTCTTCTTCTATATCAAATAAATACCTGAATATCTTTTCTATTAGAAGCATAAGGGACACCTACAATGGGGGAAAGCCAGTCGGTTTCGGTTCGCTTTTCCTTCCTTTTGAACTCTTTCATGCCACCGGCATCTCGCCATTCCTTCCGGAAATTATAGGAGGTTTTACGGCCGGGCTGGGCATTGCGGACCAGACACTTAAAAAAGCTTCTTCAAGCTGGTATTCCCAGGATCTATGCACATTCCACCGGAGCGCCTCGGGAGCAGTAGAAATGGATCTTTTCCCTGACCCCTCTTTCATTATATGCACCAATCTGGCCTGTGATGCAGCACAGAAATCCTTCTATCATTATGCGCTTACTTATGGGATCGAGAAAAACTATTTCCTGCTGGATGTCCCTTATGAAAATAATCCCCGTTCTCTGCAGTACCTTGCGGGCCAGTTAAAAAGACTTGCTGAAAATATTGCAGGCGCCGCAGGCAAAAAGATAGACATGGACAGCTTTGCCAGGACCATTGAACTTTCGAATGAA
>CBEVGD010000117.1:0-4371 GCA_965549355.1 uncultured bacterium
CTAAAGAGCATAAAACATGTTTTATCTCAATTTTAAGCTGCTTGCAGTTGGTTAATTATTTATAAAAAATATGAGATAAGATTTTGAGAGTAGTGGTAAGGAGCAATTATAAAATTTTAAAAGAAATATAATTATCCATATAATAATGGGGTGAGCCTGTTAGCTGTGATAGTGTTGGCTGATATCAGCAACTATAGCAATAAGGATTGCCCCATTAACCACTACTTGTAAAAAATACTTTAGTATACGGGACCGTAAAGTTAAAGGGATTGTTTAATGAAAAAAATAATCATATCAGGATTAGTTGTTTTTCTTCTATTTTCTGTATTAATCGGTTGTACAAATACATTTACATCAGATAATAGAAAGGCTACCGTCACAATAATCGATGCGACAGGAGCAGTTATAGAGGTGCCGTATCCTGTTGAGCGTATTGTATCGATGAATTCGGGTCTGTCAACTCTTATCGCTGCATTTGGCGAGGGCGGTAAAATTGTTGGACGCGATACTTATTCTACTTTTCCTTCCAGTTTAATAAGTGTGTATGCGGTTGGCAAAAACTCTGCCCACCCCAGCATAGAGCTTATATTTGACCAGAGACCCGATATAGTTATTGCAGATACGATGCTTCATGAATCAGTTAGAGAAAAAATAGAAGCTGCCGGAATACCCGTAATTGTTGAGTCAACAGGTGATCCAGACAGGATACTTTTTATTGTGAGAAATTTAGGACTTATACTTAATAAAAAGGAAAAAGCTGAAGAAATTATTGAATATATGGAGAACTATCTTAATATTGTTTATGAAAGAATAGAAGAGCTCGAATCAGAAGAAGCATCATTTCCGCTGATATATTTTGAAAATCGCCATGATTATAAGAGTGCCTCAGGTGAATCGCCAAATCACAAGCCTATTGCTTCAGCAGGCGGTGTAAACATTGCTGTCGGGGAACGGGCTCCCTCTCCAAGGCTGAGTTCTGAATGGATATTGGAACAGGACCCCAAAATCATTGTCAGGCGTATGAGCGGTGATGCAGGCCTAAAAGAGATGAAGGCCATGAGAGAAGGCATAATGACACGTCCCGGGCTAAAGGATACAAAAGCTGTAAGAGAGGGAAATGTTTATATTATTAAAGCTGATGTACTCCTTACAATAAGATATCCGGTTGGTTTGCTTTATTATGCTAAATGGTTTCACCCGGATGAGTTTTCCGATATTGAGCCTTCTGCCGTCCATAAAGAATTGATTGATAAATTTTTTGGCAATGAGGAGTGGGATAAAATTAAAGAAGTATTTGTATATCCTTAAATATCAATAAAATATTATACGAAACATGCTTTTAAAGCGTTTATTGAAGACATGCTTATCAAATTTATTACCAGTAATATAAAATAATTAAGAAATATGGTAAAAGAATTTCAAGAAAGAAAACCAGAAGAAAAGCCCGTAATCGTGATCGCTGCCTTTGGAAGCAGTTTTCCTGAGGGGCAAAAAAATTTAGAAGATGCTGATAATATACTAACAGAGTATTTTTGTGATTATGAAATATGCTGGGCCCTTACATCAGGGTTTATCATAAAGAAATTAAAAAGCAGGGGTCAGGAAACGATTTTTAAACGCATGGTCCCTATTCGCACTTTAGATGAAGTCTATATGGATATTCAAAAAAAGGGGGAAATAGATGTATTTGTTCAGGGTCTGTATGTGATTAATGGTATAGAATATAAACTGGTTCTCAATACCCCTGTAAAAGATTTGAATATAAGATATGGCCGCCCTTTACTAATTAGTATTAAAAATATTGAAGATCTGGCCAATATATTATCTTGTGGATTTGGAGATCCATCAGATACTGCAACAATTCTCTGTGCTCATGGAAACGGTAAACATCCCGAAAATAATTCACAGCTGATAGAGATGGATAAATACATCCGTGCAAACTTCGATAATACCTATCTTGCATGCATTGAAGGTCCTCCGGGATTTGTTAGTATAGCGGAAGATATAGCAGCATCAGGTGTTACCAAAGTCAAATTCATACCTTTTATGCTTACATATGGCGATCATATGACAAATGATGTTATGGGTGATGAGCCTGACTCCTGGAAGACCCGGCTGGGACTGGAAGCCAGTGCAGCGGGTGGAATGGCAAGTAATAAAAAAATAATTAACTATTTTATAAAAACTATTGAATCCGGTTTATCAAGTTTTTGAGATGTTTTGTACAACACTAATAATTATTTACAGATTGGCAGCGGTGCTGTTTATTACTTTTATAATGCTGTCATTAATATTCATTATTCATAAACAGGAACATCAGTATTGGAACTTACTTAAACAGTGCAACTAATAGTGCATATTATTAGAAAAGATTATTTTATAAATATAACTAAGAGAGGAAATAGAAAGTGAGAAAATTAATTATTCTATTGGTATCAATTATTATTATAACTATGGTTTTTACCGGGTGCTTTACTGCCGGTGAACCAGAAAGTATTGAAAAAAGCATTACAATAATCGATAGTACCGGAAAATATGTTGAATTGAAGCTGCCGGTCGAGCGTATTGTCTCATTAAATTCAGGCATGTCTACGCTGATCTGTGCATTTGGTGATTCAGATAAAATTGTCGGCCGCAGTACTCTTTCTGTATTTCCTTCTTCATTAGAGGGTATAGAAATTGTAGGAGAAAGATCCTCTAAGCCAAATATGGAGCTGATAGTCCAGCTGGAGCCTGATCTTTTGGTTGCTGACACTCAACTCAAAGATGAAGATAGGGAAAAACTTGAATCCCTCGGCATACAGGTGATTGTCGAACCTACAAGTGATCCCGACAGGATATTTTTTATTATAAGAAATTTTGGTCTATTGCTTGAGAAGCAGGAAAAAGCTGAGGAGATAATTGCCTGTATGGAAAGCTATCTAAATATTGTCCACGAAAGAATTGCCAGATTGGAATTAGAAAAGGCGGATTTTCCAACTGTTTATTTTGAATACTGGAATGATTTTAAAAGCATATCCGCACAGTCATCCATGCATAAATCAATTGTGGCTGCAGGCGGAATAAATATTGCTGCAGCAGAGCCATTTAAAATCCCAAAGCTGAGTCCTGAATATATACTTGAAAAAAATCCTCAAATTATTGTCAAACGGGCAAGCAGAGTTTCGGATCTAAAGGAACTGGAACTTATCAGGGAAGAAATAATGTCAACTGTCGGACTAAAAGAAGTAAATGCCGTAAAGGAGGAGAATGTGTATATTTTCAAGTCTGATATTTTCCTTATATTGAATTATCCTGTAGGGCTCTCGTATTATGCTAAGTGGTTTCACCCTGTTGAATTTTCTGATATTAATCCCGGGGAAATCCACAGGAATTTAGTGGATAAATTTTTTGGTGAACAAGAGTGGAACAATATAGATAAAGAAATATTTATATATCCTGAAGAGTAGTAAAACGAGGTTATATTTTAGTGAATAATGAGACTTTAAAAGAAAGTTATTCCAGATTAAAATTTAAAAAAGCTGTCTTTATTACAACAGGTATTTTTATTTTAATCGCATTAGCTCTAACCGCAGTCTATCTCGGAGCAGCTTCATTGAGCATGAAAGAAATCAGCCATGCTGTTATAGCGAGGATCCTTCCTTTTTCTGGAATAGAAAGCAGCCGTCTTGCAAATGCAATAGTATGGGATCTGAGGCTTCCAAGAATTGCCATGGCTATAATCGCCGGGATGGGATTTGGCATATCAGGCGCCACTATGCAGGGGATCTTGCGTAATCCGCTTGTCAGTCCTTTTACACTTGGCGTATCTGCTGCAGCAGGGTTTGGGGCCGCACTTGCAATAGTCATCGGTGCCGGAATAGTACATGGAGGACAATTGCTTATTGTCTCAAATGCTTTTATATTCGCTTTAATTGCAGTAATGCTTGTCTTTTTTCTATCCAGGCTCAGAGGTATTTCTTCGGAAACAATTATTTTATCAGGCATAGCAGTGATGTATCTCTTTTCCGCCATGACTTCTTTTCTCCAATATACAGCTACAGCTGAAAAGTTAAGCAATGTTGTTTTTTGGCTTCTCGGGAGCCTTGCTGCAACGAGCTGGATCAATGTATTTATAGTTTTATGCGTGGTCATGATATCACTGCCTTTCCTGATAAGGTGCTCCTGGGATATCAATGCCATATCTGTTGGCGATGAAACAGCAATCACCCTTGGTACAAATATAAAAATGGTAAGGATAGTAAGCATGATATTTTCAACACTTATTGCTGCAAGTATTATTTGCTTTACAGGGGTTATTGGTTTTATCGGACTTGTTGCGCCTCATATTACCAGAATGATAATCGGAAGTGATTATAGATTCCTGCTGCC
>CBEVGD010000118.1:0-4318 GCA_965549355.1 uncultured bacterium
GATACAATTAAATGTCAGATAAAAAGACAGAATGGTTGGATATTTATATTAGATCAATTCCTGCATATAGTTGTAATAATAATAGTATGGTTAGTTTTTACGGAACAATTTACTCAGTTTTCAGAAGCATTATTTAATATTACAAAGAACAATAAGTTCTTGTGGATACTACTGGCTTATATATCTCTTACTGTCCCTGTAAGTACATTAATAGGATATATGATAAAAAAATGGAGCACTGAAATAGACATAGTTGAAATTAAAATTGGCAAAAATCAAAATGACAGATCAGGTTTAAAAGATGCAGGGAAATGGATTGGAATTATTGAAAGAATCTTAATTTTTACATTTATTATGATAGATCAAATAATGGTTATTGGATTTCTACTTGCAGCAAAATCTGTATTCAGATTTGGTAATTTAAATAATCCTTCCGAACAAGAGAAAACAGAATATATTATTATTGGGACCCTGATTAGTTTTTCTACTGCTATATTTATAGGATTACTGATTAAGTACATTTTGAAATAAAAGGTAATGTCAAATATCTTCTAAAATCTTTATTTTCATAGGTTATCTTTCCGGTCTTACCTTTTGGAGTTGGTCTTTGGGAAAAAACCGGAGAGATGATCTTTCTGTTTTACCTAGTTATTATGAAGACTGGATAGAATTGCCAAATAAAGTTTTAAAAATCTGGTTGAGGATTTTCTTTAAAAAAAGTTCGAACTTCGCCCAAAAAACACAGCCAAGTAGATAATTTTTAAATACCTATAAATCTTAATAATACTTCATTTAGTTAATAAAATAATAAACCCCCATATTATCTATGAGGGCTTATTATTAAAACTAAATTAGGAAAAATATTTTTAAGAATTGCATTAATTTTATACTATTTAATAGGTGTTAATAGCATAAACTCATGATTTTCAGGATCTTTAAATATTTCCTCATAAACCTCCAGCTCATCTGTCTTAGTCAAGCTCTCGTATCCATTTTGTTTGATAAATTCAAATGTCTGACTATATGCATTTGATGTTTTAACAGATTCCGGTACTTTGGTCTGTATATACTTTTGAGGTTTAATAATTCTTTTTGTCATTCCCTTGGGTGCTTTAGTATCTTTCGATACCGCAACACTAGCCATATAAGTAAATGACTTGCTGTAATCATCCCAGGTTTCGCACTCACATATTCCGTACATGACATTTGGAACTATCAGGTTTCGCACAGTTTCAACAGAATCTAGAAAAACGCTCCAAAGCCTACCAATTGCTCCGTCAGAGTCTCCTGACTTTGCCGCACACTCCATACCAACAAGAATTATCTTAGGAATGTCTACCACACTATACTTCATATGAATTCTCCTTTCATCACTTATACTTACTTTCCGACTTATTACATATTTTTCAAAAGTGGGATATTTCTCTACATTTCTAAATTTACTTGGTAAAATCCCATAAATTCTGTAAAAAGCTCTTGTAAAAACATCATGAGATTCGAAACCATACTCGTAAGCGATTTTTGAAATTGTTGTATTTTTTACCTTTAAGCTGTCAGCAGCTAATGACAATCTCCTTTTTAGAATATATGTTTTTACCGTATCGCCAATAATAGCTTTAAATATCCGGTAAAAGTGGGGCACAGAGAAATTCACATGCTGAGCAATATCTACAAGGGTAATATCATCTTTGATATATTCTTCGATATAATCGATAGCTTTTTGTATGGTTTCATCATTATCCATTGGATTATTACCTCTATTAATTATAAATTATGGTCTGCGCATAACCGTGATGTTAATATACCAGTCTCTGAAACTAAAATCTCGATGTTTTTCATCAATTCTTTATATAACTAATATTTCTATCATAAATGGATATATTCAAAAACTTAATCATTATATTAATATTCTCAATAACATAAGCATATTGTATTTGTATCTTAAGGAGTATTTAAAATAGAATTTCATAACCATCTTCAAAGTAGGAAATTTAAGTTGTATAATACAAAAAAACTTTAGAAAGATCGGTGAGGTATGGATTTAGCTGAATTAGAATCAATAATGAGTGAAGTTATAAAATTACTTCCTTATTTTATCCCGGTCATTATTATAGAATATGGCCTGCTTATTTTTGCTCTGGTCCAGCTTTTTAAAAGTGAAGTAAAATATATGCCAAAATGGGGCTGGGCCCTGATTATTATTCTTATAAATATAATCGGTCCGGCTGTTTTTCTAATAGCAGGCAGAAAGAAAGACGGTGAATGATAAAAGTAGTTGACCTTAAAAAAAATTATAGCAGTTTCGAGGCTCTCAAATCCATAAGCTTTGAAGTCAGAGAAGGCTCTGTATTCGGTTTTATCGGGCGCAATGGCGCCGGCAAAACCACAACGATGAATATCCTGACAGGACTCATTGGTTTTAACGGAGGTGAAATATTTATTAAGGGAATGGATTTTAAGAAGAACAGGCGGGAACTGATAAAGCACATAGGCTATCTTCCGGAGACACCGGCCTTTTATGATTATATGAATGCTTATGAGTATCTGGATCTAATAGGAAATCTAACAGGATATGATAAAGACGACAGAAGCCGGCGCATAGATGAGCTGCTGAGCACAGTCAAATTAAAAAAGAATGCCAGGAGAAGGATAGGCGGGTATTCAAAGGGGATGAAGCAAAGGATAGCGCTTGCTGCAGCTATCATGGACAGCCCGGAGATACTCTTTTTGGATGAACCCTCTTCTGCTCTTGATCCTGAAGGAAGGCTGGAGATGCTGGAGCTTATTGACGGCCTTAAGGATGACAGGACAACGATCTTTCTGTCAACGCATATTTTAAATGATGCTGAGCGGGTATGCGACACTATATGCATACTGGATGAAGGTAAAATACTTCTAACGGAAAGCCTTTCAAAGTTATATAAAGAACATACGCAGCCGGTCCTTGATATTGAATTTGAGGCTGACCCTGAGAATGAGGCAGATTCTTTAAAAATGCTGCACTGGGTAAAGGATGTGAAGATCAGAGGGAAAAGGGCCAGCATAGAAGTCAATGATATAGATATAGCAAAAAAGGAAATATTTAAAGAGCTTTCAAGATTTGATAACAGCATCACTGGCTATCAGATAAAGAAGATGAACCTGGAAGATATCTTTATAGGAGTGGTAAATAAAAATGCGGACATTTAAAACATATTTTAAAAAAGAGATACTGGAAGCTATAAGGACCAATAAATATCTGATACTCTTTGTCGGGACTATTTTTTGGGCCCTTCTTAACCCTCTGGTATTAAAGTTGGTGCCGCTTCTTTTAAAAAGTTCACCCGTGGATATGACATCTTTTCTTCCTGATTTTACAAGAGATGTAGCTTTCCAGAGTTTTATGGGGGATTTTTTTCAAATAGGGACGCTTTTCTTTGCCTTCACATTAATGGGGCTCCTGTCCAATGAGGTCCGCTTTAAAAAACTGGTCCTTCCTTATACGGGAGGGGCCGATCCTGCCGGCATAGTCCTGGCAAAATATATTCATTACGGGGCCACTCTGTCGATTTTTATCCTTACAGCTTTCCTGACTAATTATTTCTATACGGATCAGCTCTTTGATGGGGGAATATTATCTGTAGGAATGGCACTCAGGTCCGCGCTTCTGTACATCCTTTATTACTGTGTATTGCTGGCAATTCTTCTATACTTGAGCAGCTTATTTAAAAGGGGTCTGGCCGCAGGCATAGCAGTGGTTGTAATGGGATACACCCTTAGTGTTTTTAATAAGTTTTCAAATATAAGGCCATATCTGCCAAATTATCTGCTCTATAAAGCGGCAGATATAGGAAATGCTCTTGATAATACTCTTATACCCACCCTGATCATATCGTTCTGTCTTATTATTGTCTTTGTCCTTCTTACCGTCAGGCGGATGAAAAAAATCGATATTGCATGATTCTTTATTTTAAATTCTCTGGATTAAGACATTCGAGCCGGTCTGTGACAAATCTTCCGTCTTTTCTTATGAGCTTTCCATCGAAATAGATTTCGCCTCCGCCATGTTCGGGAGTCTGGATCAGCACAAGATCCCAGTGTATGGAAGATGAATTATTATTGGATGCTTCCTCATAGCATTTTCCCGGTGTAAGGTGTATGCTTCCCATTATCTTCTCATCAAATAGCGGATCCTTCATAGCCTCTGTAATATATGGGTTCAGGCCAATGGCAAATTCGCCGAGATATCTTGCCCCCTCATCCGTATTGAGGACTTCATTGATCTTTTTAGTAAAGTTAGCAGTGGCCTCTACTATCTTCCCCCTGCTAAACTTAAAAT
>CBEVGD010000119.1:0-4282 GCA_965549355.1 uncultured bacterium
ATCTATACTTGATACAGACAATCTTGACACCACTGAACTGGTGATGTCTTCTTCAAATGTATTTGATATCAATAATGTCCCTACTCTCGGCGCCCTTGTCCTTATAGATGCAGGTAATATACAGGAGGATGCCAGCACCGGTGAAGAAGCAGAAAAACAATAAAAAGAGATCATCATATTTGATTGAAATAGAAGGAATCGTACAGGGAGTGGGTTTCAGGCCATTTATATATGGCCTTGCAAACAGGCTCAAAATAGCTGGAACAGTTTCTAATACCACAGGAGGGGTAATTATTAAAACAGGAAGCCTCTCCCATGTGGAGCTGCTCAGTTTTATCAAAAATATAAGGGATAAAAGTCCTGCTCCTTCGGTAATTGAAAATATTAGTTCAAAAGAGATCCCTCAGGTCAAGTATCATAGTTTTACTATAGAAAAGAGTTCAAAAACAGAAAATAGATTCCAGCTTATTTCTCCTGATATTGCTACCTGTGAAAGATGCATAGAGGATATTTTTAATGTAGATGATAGGAGGCGCTATGAGTATCCCTTTACTAATTGTACTAATTGCGGACCCAGATTTACGATAATAAAAGAAATGCCCTATGACAGGCCCTATACCACAATGGATAGATTTAAAATGTGCAGCAGATGCCGGGCCGAGTACTCGGACCCATCTGACCGGAGATTTCATGCCCAGCCCAATGCATGCAAGGAATGCGGACCGGAACTCCTCCTCACCGATAAAACCGGGAACCTTATTGATAAAAAGGACCCCATCAAAAGAGCTGCGAAACTGATAAAGGAAGGGAAAATAATAGGTATCAAGAGCCTTGGAGGCTTTCAGATAGTATGTGATGCTGTTTCAGAAGAGACAGTTAAAAAATTAAGAAAAAGAAAATCAAGACCTGCAAAGCCTTTTGCAATAATGACCGATGATATTGAATGGATCAGAAAGTACTACCGTCTGAGTTCCAGGGAAACTGCATCTCTTATGTCTGCAAGAGCCCCGATAGTGCTTCTTAAAAAGAACGGCAGCACATACCCGCTTTCCCGTGCTGTCTCTTTTGATAATAAATATGAGGGAATAATGCTTCCTTATACGCCTATCCATCATATTCTTTTTAAATATACGGTCTATCCGCTTGTCATGACAAGCGGTAATATCAGTGAAGAGCCGATAGCCTCCGGTAATGATGATGCAAAAGAAAGATTATGCCATATTTGCGATCACTACCTTATACATAATAGGGATATATATTCCAGATATGATGACTCAGTGGTCAGGATATTTATGGATAAGGAAATGGTGCTCAGACGGGCAAGAGGCTATGCTCCATATCCAGTAAAAATAAATGGCCATCTCGGCAATAAGTCTGTCCTTGCAACAGGAGCTCAGGAAAAAAACACTTTTACTATTCTTACACGCAAATATGCCATATCCAGCCAGCATATAGGTGATCTTGATACCTGCAGATCCCTGGAATTTTTTGAAGATACTCTTAAAAATTATAAGTCGCTCTTCGGCCTGGATGATTTTAATATAACCGCACATGACATGCATCCTGATTACCGTTCGACAAAAATAGCCATAGAGTCTGTTAAAGACAGCCATTCGCTTTTTCCTGTCCAGCATCATATGGCTCATATTGCAAGTGTCGCCGCTGAGAATAATCTGGAATGCCCCCTTATAGGCTTTGCATGGGACGGAACCGGTTATGGCACAGATGGAAAGATCTGGGGCAGCGAGATATTCGAAGTAAATAGCGATCTGGACTTCATAAGGGTGGGTCATCTGATGGAGAAAGCCCTGCCCGGCGCTGCAGCCGCTATTAATAAGCCATACCGCATGACTGCAGTATATCTAAGAGAACTCTGGAAAAGAAACAATGATGACAATATGGGCCTTGTCGATTATATACATGCTAATATGGCTCATGGCCCTGCAACAATGGAAGAAATAAATGCAATATGCAGCCAGATCAAAACAAATTTTAATAGCCCGCTGACTACAAGCATGGGAAGATTGTTTGATGCTGTGAGCTCCGTTCTGGACTGTACGCATATAAACACTTTTGAAGGTGAAGCAGCAATATCTCTTGAAATGTTGATTGAGGAAAAATATATCGATGATATCTTTAAAAGAGATCTTAAAACTATTGAAAAAAAATATAGATACGATACAATCATCAAAAAATCCAGTGGAAAATTTATTATTGATGATTTTAATTTATTCAGGCAAATACTTGATGACCGAAAAAAAGGAACCCGTAAAGGTCTTATATCATTTAAATTCCATAATACGCTTGCCTGCATAGTGCTTGAGATAAGCATGGACCATGGAATATCAAAAAAAATCAAAAGTATTGCTTTAAGCGGAGGCGTTTTCCAGAACAATTATCTTCTCAGTCTCTGTTATGCTTTGCTAAAGAATAATAATTTTGATGTCTATACCAATTTAAAGGTCCCTGTTAATGATGGCGGCATATCTCTGGGGCAGGCTTATTTTGCCGCGGTAAAAAATAATCTAATAAAAAAAGGAGAAAATTATAATGTGCCTGGCAATTCCTGCTAAAATTTTAAAGATAACAGATAATAAGGCTCTGATAGAAAGTTTTGGGGTAAAAAAGGAAGTCGACATCTCACTTATACCGGATGCTGCAAAAAATGACTATGTCATAGTCCATGCCGGTTTTGCTATCCAAACAATTGAAAAAGAAGAGGCTCTGGCAACTCACGGCTACTGGAAGGACTGGTTGGATGAAGAAAATAATCAATGATTTAAAAAAGTCTATTGATAAAAACAGGCCCCCTAATACTATTAATATTATGGAAGTCTGCGGAACACATACAATGGCTATTTCGAGAAGCGGCCTGCGGCAGCTCCTCCCGGATGAGCTAAATCTAATAAGCGGTCCGGGATGCCCTGTCTGTGTCACTTCAAACAGGGACATTGATCATATAATAGGTATTATCAGGGATTATCCAGTGACACTTTTTACATTTGGCGATATGATAAGGGTGCCGGGCACAGATTCAAGCCTTCAGCTTGAAAAATCCAGAGGTAAAGATGTCCGGATATGTTACTCCCCCATGGATGCTTTTGATTATGCAAAAAATAACCCTGACAGGGAAGTTGTCTTTATTGCCATTGGTTTTGAGACCACTGCTCCGCTTACTGCAGTACTAATAAAAAGAGCCTATGACGAGGATCTAAAGAACTTTCATATATTCAATACACATAAGCTTGTTCCCCCTGCTCTTGAATTGCTGCTTCTTGATAAGGAGATAAATATAGATGCTTTTCTCTGTCCCGGGCATGTCTCTGCCATAATAGGAAGCATACCATATCAATTTATAGCGGATAAATACAATATACCATGTGTAATATCGGGTTTTGAACCGATTGACATACTGGAGTCGTTAGATATGATACTAAATCAATACAGCAAAGGCAGGGCCAGTGTTCAGATACAGTATGACCGCGTGGTAAAGCCTGAAGGAAATCCGACTGCTGCCGCTCTTATTGAAGAAGTATTTGAGCCGGCAGATTCCTTCTGGAGGGGTATTGGAAATCTTCCCCTGACCGGCCTGAAGCTGCGTGACAGGTATATGAGATTTAATGCGGCCGCATTATTCCCGGCAAAGACGATTGATTCAAAGGAACCCCCTGGATGCAAGTGCGGGGATGTTCTCAAGGGTATATTAAAACCTTTTGAATGCAAACTTTTTGCAAGAGCCTGTACCCCTGAAAATCCTGTAGGGCCCTGCATGGTCTCGAGTGAAGGTTCGTGTGCGGCATACTATAAATACGAGAGGACTAAAATTTAAAAATTATAAAAAAGTTAAGAAAGGAAGACTATCATCAATGTGAACAAAAAATATACTGACAATATTATTCAGTTATCCCACGGCGACGGCGGCTTAAAGACTTCAAAACTTATAAGCGGCCTTATACTTGATTATATTGGAAATGAAACCTTAAATAAGCTTGAAGATAGTGCGGTATTGGCCAATATAAATAGCAAACTTGCCTTCACCACTGACAGTTTTGTCGTCAATCCTATTTTTTTTCCTGGAGGAGATATCGGAAAATTGAGTATCTGCGGCACAATCAATGATCTGGCAACTACCGGCTGTATACCTCTTGCATTGAGTCTTTCTTTTATAATTGAAGAAGGGTTTAAAATAAAAGACTTAAAAAAAATATTACAATCAATAAAAAAAGTTACAGATGAATGCAAAATAAGCATAGTGACCGGCGATACTAAAGTAGTTGAAAGA
>CBEVGD010000120.1:0-4231 GCA_965549355.1 uncultured bacterium
GGGCTTCAGATTTACCGGCACCTGATAGCCCCGTAATTATCATGAGTTCAAGTCCGCCGGACCTAATTTTTTTATCTTTCACCATTTTTCCCTCCGGCCATTATTATTAATTATCGGCAAAACTGCCTGATCCTATATATTCTAATATTTTTTCCTTTTAAAAAAAACAATCTTTGAGACTATTATGCTTATTATGCTTATTATCAGAGAACTCCAGATATATCCCCAGAAACCCTCTACCTTTAAACCATCAAGTATGAGGTCCACTATCCATAAAATACCGGCATTTATAACTATATTAAAAAGTCCGAGGGTGAGTATATTTATGGGCAGTGTGAGTACCTTTATTACGGGTTTGACGAGCAGATTTAAAAGCCCGAGAAGCAGGCCGGCAAGGAAAGCTATCTTCAATTTATCCCATACCAGATCTCCCGAGATATATATGAAAGGCAGAAAATATGAAGCTGCCGATATTGAAAAAGTAAGTATCGCCCAGTTAAGTATACGTCTTATCAATCAGATCACCCGATGCCTTTCCTATTTCTTATTATCTATGAAAACTATTATATATATTGACTGCATCATTATAGTTTATACCCTTTATATTTATAAGATCCTCTATACTCTTATCTTTTATTTCATCTATCGAATCAAGACTTTCCAGTATATGGGCCTTCTTTTTCTCTCCTATGCCCTTTATCCGGTCAAATACCGAGTTTGTCATATATTTTTCGCGCAGCTTTCTATGATATCCTATAGCAAAGCGGTGAGCTTCATCCCTTAGCTTTGTTATTATTCTAAGAATATCGCTCCCGGGGTCGAATCTGATCCCGTTCTGAAATTTCTGACAGAATATCATCTCCTCTTTTTTTGCAATGCTTATGATATCTATATCGCTGATCTCCTTTTGCTGCAGAACCCTTTTAACGGTCCCATACTGGGCCTTCCCCCCATCGACTATTATAAGATCGGGCCTCATATAAAAACCATCTTCTATGTTTATCTTATGCTTTTCAAGATATTTGAGTCTTCTGCTTATTACTTCCCTCAGCATTGCGCAGTCATCCTGCCCCGGCACTGTCTTTATTTTAAAGTGTCTGTATTGTGCCGGTTTTATCTTGCTGTCAGTGGCTACAGCCATGGACCCTACGGGGAAGGTTTCTCCAAGATTCGATATATCATAACATTCTATCCTTGCCGGGATATTATCGAGCCCAAGTATATTGCTCAGCCTCAATAGTTCACTGTATCCCCGGCTGTGTCCGGCGGACCTTTCAAATTTTTTCTTTTTTAAGTATAGGGCCGCATTTTTTATTACCATGTCCATTATTTTCTTTTTTTCACCCGTTTTCGGTATCTTTATCCTGACTTTCCTACCTTTTTCACTGCTAAACCACTTCTCTATTATATCAGAGTCTCCCGGACTTTCATGCACATATATCTTTGAAGGCAGGCTATTAATATTCCCATAATATTGATTCATAAATCCTGACAATAACTGGCCCTCCTCCAGTAATCCCCTGTTTTTCATAATAAAATTATTTACCAGGACAAGTGCCCCTGCCCTGTATGTAAATAAGCTCACCGAGGCTGTCCCCATCTCTCTTTTGATGGCAATAAAGTCCCATGTATCGCTGCTGTCAAAAATAATCCGCTGATCTTCATGAAGTATTTTGATATTCTCAATTTTTTCTCTTATCTCTGCAGCTTCTTCAAACCTCATGCCGGCAGAACTGTCGGCCATCTTCTTTTTAAGTTCATTTATTATAGTGCGGTCCCTGCCTTTTAGGAAATTCCTTACATGCTCTATATTCTTTTTATATTCTGATTGGGAAATACTGTCGGTACACGGAGCACTGCATAGCTTTATATGGTAATTAAGGCAGGGCGGCTTCGCACTTTTCCCGGGTTTTACCCCGCGGCAATCCCTAATCCTGAATATGCTCCTGAGATATTCAACTGTGTTCTTTGCGGCTCTTACATCCGTATAAGGGCCAAAATATTTTGTTTCTTTAATATTTCTTTTCCTGGTCAAAAACACCCTGGGATATTTCTCATTTGTTATAGCAATAAACGGATATGATTTATCATCCTTCAAGTCTATATTGTATCTTGGCCGGTGCTTCTTTATCAGAGTTCCTTCCAAAATCAGCGCTTCGACTTCATTTGAGGTGACTATATAATCTATAGTCTTTATCCGGCGGGTAAACCCGGAGGGCTTCATATAGAGGACGTCCTTACTTCTTTCAGAGAAATAGCTTTTAACTCTGCTATATATATTTCTGGCCTTTCCGACATAGATTATTTCCCCTTTTTCGTCCTTAAATATATACACGCCTGTTTCCCCGGGCAGTATTTTAAGGGATGCCGCTGATATGTCATGCGAAGCAGTGACGTCTGTATTTTTAGAGTGATCCTTTATATCTGATCTATGCATTTATTCTCAGTTCTTAGTTTTAAAGACATTTTTTAAGAATCTTCCCGTATATGAATCTTTGGACCTGGCGACCTCCTCAGGGGTCCCTACGGCTATTACTCTGCCTCCCTTACTGCCTCCTTCCGGTCCCAGATCGATTATGTGGTCCGCAGTTTTTATTACTTCCATATTATGTTCTATCACAAGAACCGTATTGCCGGTATCAACAAGCCTATTAAGTATCTTAAGCAGTTTGCTTATATCATCGAAATGAAGTCCCGTAGTCGGTTCATCAAGAAGATAAAGAGTGTTTCCGGTACTTCTTTTGGATAATTCCGTCGATAATTTGACTCTCTGGGCTTCTCCTCCCGATAACGTAGTCGATGATTGCCCGAGCTTTATATATCCCAGCCCAACATCATTTATCATCTGAAGCTTATTCTTTATTCTCGGAATATTCTCGAAGAAACCCAGACCTTCTTCTATTGTCATATTTAATACATCGTCGATATTTTTACCCTTATATTTGATCTCCAGGGTATCCCTGTTGAACCTTCTGCCTTTACACACTTCACAGGGAACATATACATCAGGGAGAAAGTGCATCTCTATCTTTATCATTCCGTCTCCATTGCAATATTCACATCTGCCCCCTTTTACATTAAAGCTAAATCTGCCGGGCTTATAACCCCTTAATCTGGCATCATGTGTCTTTGAAAACAATTCTCTTATATATGTAAACACTCCAGTATAGGTTGAAGGATTGGAGCGGGGGGTCCTCCCTATCGCAGATTGGTCTATGACTATTACTTTATCCAGATTATCCGGATTTAATATTTCGTCATGCTTCCCCGGCCGCAGGCGCGACCTCATAAGCTTATTTGAAAGAGCCGGGAAAAGTATCTCATTTATAAGCGTACTTTTCCCCGACCCCGATACTCCTGTTACTGTTATCATTTTCCCCAGCTCTATTTCGACATCTATATTTTTCAGATTATGCTGTCTTGCACCCTTTATTATTATCTTCTTTCCGTTTCCTGCCCTTCTTTTCCCCGGTACAGGTATAAACTTATCACCCTTCAGGTATTTTCCCGTTATGGAACTGCTGCAGTCATATATATCTTTTACCGGGCCGTTAAATATTATTCTTCCCCCATGTATCCCCGCACCGGGGCCTATATCGACAATATGATCTGCTTCTCTCATGGTTTCTTCATCATGTTCTATCACTATTATTGTATTGCCCAGATTTCTTAGCCTCTTTAAAGCTTCTATCAGTTTCCGGTTATCCCTCTGATGCAGCCCTATGCTCGGCTCATCAAGTATATAGAGAACTCCTACCAGTCCTGATCCTATCTGCGTAGCCAGCCTTATCCTCTGGGATTCTCCCCCTGAAAGAGTGCTTGCTTTTCTGCTCAGGGTAAGGTATCCCAATCCCACATCCTCAAGAAAATCCAGTCTTTTGAGTATTTCTTTGACCAGTCTTTCACCAATAATCGCCTCCCTTTCAGAGAGCTGTATTTTTTTGAGCCAGATTATATTTTCTTCTATGGACATCTCGCAGAAATCTGCGATGGAAAGATTTTTTATTTTTACCGCCAGACTTTCTTTTTTAAGTCTTTTCCCCCCGCAGCCATGGCAGGGCGTACTGGCTACCATCTTCTCTATCTTATTTCTCTGATAATCTGACTCAGTCTCCATATATCTCCGGCTGAGATTATTGGCAAGCCCCTCAAATTTAAGAGAATAAATCCTGATACGGCCCTTATGATTTCTATATTTTACTTTTATCCTCTTTTTGCCCGTACCGTACAG
>CBEVGD010000121.1:0-4225 GCA_965549355.1 uncultured bacterium
TCAAATCCTCCCACTTTGGACAGTATATCAATACCATCATCCGGATCAGGACTATTAACCTCGATTGCTTTTTTTATAGCTTCGATCTTCTTTTTGAGTCCCCTCTGGTCAATGCCTGTACCATAGCCGGTTACTTCTTCAGCTTCTATATTGCATATGACTGAAGTGATAGCACTGCTCGCAGTAGTATTTCCTATACCCATATCACCGGTTGCGATGATATTATGGCCATTTTCTATCATCAGCTCTGCTGCCTCAATGCCTGCTTCCAGAGTCCGGATCGCCTGTTTCTTATCCATAGCCGGTCCACCAGTCATACTATTGGTGCCCCTGGCTACTTTTTTGTCCAGTAGCTTCGGATCTGGCTCAAACTCTGCCGCTACTCCCATATCAACGACCTGGACCTCAGCTCCTATATGCCTTGCCAGAACATTTATTGCGGCACCCCCGCCAAGGAAATTAAGGACCATCTGCATGGTGACCTCCTGCGGGTATGCGCTGACCCCGTCCTTTACCACGCCATGGTCCCCTGCCATTACAAGTACAGCTTTCTTATCAATAACGGGGCTAAGGTTTCCGGTAATGCTTACCATCTGTTTGGCCAGCTCTTCAAGTCTTCCAAGGCTTCCCTGTGGTTTGGTCAGGTCATTAAGTTTAGCCTGTGCCGCTTCCAGGAGAGCTGGATCGGGTGACTGAATTTTTTCAACTATGTCTTTTAATTTTCCCATAAATAATATCCTTTCATTTTAATTAGTCCCTGGTGAATAATTCACCTTTTTTACCATTTCAAATATATCCTAAATAACACTTCCCATATAAATACTTTTTAAGCATTTCCTTTTAATTCCTATAATAATATATTATATTATTTCAAAAAAATAGAGGAGTCATATGAAAGCAAAAGAAAAGATCATGCTGTGGATAAAAGCTATAAGAGCGCCATTTTTTTCTGCCACGATCATGTCGGCAGTTATTGCAGGAGCGCTGGCCTATTCTGAAGGAAAATTCAGCTGGCTCTATTTATTTGGTGCAATATTTATTATTGCCGGCTCAAATGCAGGCATCAACCTTATTAATGACTACTTTGACCATAAAAGCGGAAATGATGAACTTAATAAATACCACGGTCCATTTTCCGGGGGCAGCAGGGTTATACAGGACAAACTTATAAAACCCCGGTCCATCCTTATTGCAGGCATCTCATCTTTTATAATCGCTACATTGGTCGGTCTTTATTTTGTAATATCTGTTAATCTTCATCTATTATGGTTTGGTCTCGCTGCCGTATTTCTTGGATACTTCTATACGGCAGGCCCTCTAAGATTAGCTTACAGAGGACTGGGAGAGATCCTTGTTTTTATAAAAGCCGGACCTCTTGCCGTATGCGGCTCATATCTGCTATTTACAGGAAATATTACCCTTGAAGCATTACTGATATCAATCCCTCAGGGCCTGCTTCTGACTGCAATCCTATTAATAAATGAGTTCCCGGATTATGAGGCAGACAAATTAGCCGGCAAAAGACATATAATCGTCAGGATCGGACGGAAGAGGGCCAGGATATTTTATGCGGTTCTGATCATCTCTATTTATTTATCAGTATTGATCCCGGTCATCCTAAAACTGATGCCCATATATTTATTGGCGATTTTTATAAACCTTCCTCTCGCTATACAGGCAGTGTCGACTACGCTTAAGAAATACAATGATCCCAGGACCATACTGCCTGCACAGGCAAAGACTATTCTTTTGACATTGTCATCGGGAATATTGATTGTTGCAGGTTATATAGCAGATAAATTCATTTAAACAGGTCCTGGGAGCTCAGGTCCCGGTTCTCGGACAGGCTCTTTATAGCCAATAAAGATATTACATATGCCGCAGGTCAATGGTAAGTGCTCTACAGACTTCCATCCGGCATTTCCCATTAACCTTTTAAAATTCTCAGGATCAGGGAAATCTTTTATCGTCTCTGTAAGATATTTATAGGCCCGTCTGTCTCCGGTAATAAATCCGCCTATAAAAGGCATGACCCTGTTTAAATAGAACTTATATAAATATCGGAAGAATCCTTTTTTTATATAATTAAATTCAAGAATAATTATCCTGCCGGAGTTTTTTGCCACTCTGTGAAATTCTCTTAACGCTTTTCCCCTTTCAAGAATATTTCTTATACCAAAGGCTATGGTAATACAATCAAAAGTATCATCTGCAAACTCCAGATCACCGGCATCTCCTGAGTAAAAAACCAGATTTGGATTTTCCCTGTATTTGCTCCTGGCAATATCAATCATTCCATCTGAAAAATCAATCCCGGATACTCTGGCCCTTTTCGCTTTTAACCATATCTGATAAGTCGAGGTACCCGTACCACAGCAAATATCCAGTATTTCGCCATCGGAATTATTAATTTTTTTTAAGAACTGCCTGCGCCATATACTTTCGAGCCCAAGGCTTATAATAGAATTTGTTATATCATATTTCTTTGAAATGGAATCAAAAAGATCCCTGACCCTGTCTTTATCCATGCTCTACAATCGGTCACTTCCCCTTAAAGAACCCTAAGAATCTGTCCTGATATTGTTCAAACACTCCCCACCGGTCGAGTTCTTCTTTAAGTTTTGAGGGCTTTATTTCTCCTTTTTCAAATAATTTAAATAAAAGTCCTATTTCTTTACGGGCAGCTATAGGTATGCCCGCATCGTCCCTTGTCACGACAGGTAAACCACTGCTATTCATACCGATAGCGCTTCTTTCCAGCATATCAGGAAGCTGGGAAAGATAGGCGCTTTTAGTCATGAGCTCCTGAGTAAATTTTGAAAGCGATACATCCCAGAACTCATCTACACCCTTTATTATAGCAGTATGCTTCTCACCTCTTTTATTTATGTCATCTATGATCTTATCAAGTACTGAATTAAGCGATTCAGGTACTATGTCAATTATTTCTGAATCTTTTACGAGCCTCAGCTTATAGAGGACCATTGCAAGGTCGCTGTCTTCTGAAGCAAGCATCTCCAGGGCTCTCCTGGCCTCTTCGCTAAAGCCTTCCGCCCTGAGCATATATGAAGGTGTCAGAAGTTTTGGTTTCTGCCAGGTTATCTTGCCTTCTCTCACCACAGTCTCTGAGTCTTTGCTTCCTCCTTCAAATTGAAGATACATCGGGACCGTAAGCATATAATACCTTACTGTTGTAGATCCATGGGAAGATATGAGCTCTATGGGATCCAGTATTACTTCTGTATTGTCTATTGCCTGTTTTATTTTTTTATTTAATTCCATTATCTTTTACCGGGGGCTATTTCAGATTAGTAAAAGCTCCAAGACCCGAATACTCCGCCATATCTCCAAGATCTTCTTCGATCCTTAATAGCTGATTATACTTGCACACTCTGTCGGTCCTTGATGGAGCGCCTGTCTTTATCTGTCCGGCATTAAGACCCACTACCAAATCAGCAATAGTAGTGTCTCCGGTCTCTCCTGAACGGTGCGATATTACTGCTGTATATCCTGCCCTGTTTGCCATCTCTATAGCATCCATTGTCTCGGACAATGTCCCTATCTGATTCACCTTTATAAGGATAGAATTGGCGACACCCATTTCTATTCCCTTCTTGAGCCTTTTTGTATTGGTGACAAACAGGTCATCGCCTACGATCTGGACTTCATCTCCTATTTTATCAGTGAGCATCTTCCACCCGTCCCAGTCTTCTTCTGCCATTCCATCTTCAATAGATATTATCGGATACTTATCAGCAAGACCCGCATAATAATCCACCATCTCTGAAGGAGTCAGTATTTTGCCTTCACCTTCCAGATTGTACTTTCCCTTTTTGAAAAACTCTGTTGAAGCCGGGTCAAGAGCAATATATATATCTTTCCCGGGTTTATATCCAGCTTCCCCGATTGCTTTCATTATATACTTTATTGCATCCTCATTTGTTTTAAGGTCCGGGGCAAATCCGCCCTCATCGCCAACTGCTGTATTTAACCCGTCTTTTCCAAGTACTGTTTTTAACTTGTGAAACACTTCTGCGCCCAATCTTAGAGCTTCCCCAAAAGAACCCGCACCCAGCGGCATTATCATGAATTCCTGTAGATCTACACTATTATCTGCATGTTTCCCGCCATTTAATATATTCATCATCGGAGAAGGAAGGATATGTCCGTTTATCCCACCAAGATACCTGTAAAGCGGCATCTCGAGTGAAAAAGCTACGGCCTT
>CBEVGD010000122.1:0-4080 GCA_965549355.1 uncultured bacterium
AAGATACTCGGCTCATATCCCAGATGGAATTAAATATATATTTTTGAAGAATCGGAGCAATGCTGATGATAGATATTGAACTTCTCAGGAAAAATCCAGAAATATTTGAAGATGAGATAAAGAAAAGAGGGATGAAGATAGACATCTCTGCCGGAGTCTCTCTTGACCGCCAGTGGCGGGAGCTGACTTTTAAAGTTGATGAGCTCCGTGCAAAGAAAAATGAGGTTTCAAAAAAGATCCCCGGTCTTAAAGGGGAAGACAGGGACAGAACAATAAATGAGATGAAAGGGACCAATATAGAGCTGGGGGAGCTTGAAGTAAGACTTGAAGATATTAAAAAGCAATACAGGATACATTTTGCATCATATCCCAATCTATCCCATGAAGATATGCCGGCTGGTCCTGATGAAAGCGGGAATGTAATCCGTTCCTACAATAAAGAAAAGCCAGTATTTGATTTTACTCCTAAAAACCATATAGAGCTTGGGACAGGACTTGACATACTTGATGAGAAAAGAGCGGCAAAGATTTCCGGATCAAGATTTGTATTTATTAAAAATGAAGGGGTAATGCTTGAATTTGCATTAATACAATATGTTTTAAACAAACTTATCGGCAGGGGTTTTATACCGATGATACCGCCTGCCCTTGTAAATGAAAAAGCTATGTACGGCACAGGTTTTTTCCCGGCGGAGGCTTCACAGTATTACAAGACAGAGCTTGATGATCTGTACCTTATAGGCACCTCAGAGGTCCCCCTTTGCGCTTACCATGGCGGTGAATTTTTAGATGTCCGGAAGCTGCCCTTAAAATATACCGCCTTTTCTACCTGCTTCAGAAGAGAAGCGGGCACATATGGAAAGGATATGGGCGGCATGTTCAGGGTTCATCAATTTGATAAGATCGAGATGCTCGTCTTTGCCCATCCTGATAATTCATGGGATGAGTATGGGGTTCTGCTTGAGACACTGGAAGAGATAATAAAAGGGCTGGGATTTCACTACCGCATAATGGATATGTGCACCGGAGATATCGGGGCACCGAATGCGCGGAAGTATGATCTTGAAGCCTGGCTTCCCGGGCAGCAAAATTACCGCGAGCTTGCATCATGCAGCCATGATACTGATTTTCAGGCAAGAAGGTTAAATATAAAGTATAAGGATGGAGAGAAAAAGGCCCTTGTCCACACCATGAATTCAACAGCCTGCGCTATCGGAAGGACACTGATAGCGATATATGAGAATTATCAGAATAGTGATGGCAGCATAACTATCCCAGAGGTCCTGATGCCTTATATGGGCGGCATAAAGAAGATCAGCAGAGAAAAATAATAGATTCTCAAATCCTCAAACCGGACTTATATTTTAAGTGGTTTGTTAAATAAACAATATATTTGATATCAAATAATATGCCTTAGAAAGCGATCGCTATACCCCGGCGAGCCTATTTAATAATTATATTTTTATGCTATAATTTGTCTTTGCCGTCCACAGGAGAGGTGGCAGAGTCTGGTTTATCGCGACGGTCTTGAAAACCGTTGAAGGTTTATACCTTCCGTGGGTTCGAATCCCTCCCTCTCCGCCAATAATTGATATAAAAAAGAGCCTAAAAAGATAATTATTTATTGGTAAAGCTAAAAATTAAGATTATCTGACAGTATTCAAGAATTGAACCGGTATTTAAAAATTTTATTAATTATCTGGGAACTGCCCCAGACGGTCCTTGTTGCTATAATCATCTTTTTTTCAAGAAGGAAAATAACCGGACGCGGGACCTACAAGAATGTAGATATCAATTATGTAAAAAATTTCCCCGGGGGGATCTCACTTGGCAGATTCATTATTTTAAATGATAAATATTCAGGTCATGAATTCTCTATAAAACATGAATACGGCCACTCCAATCAATCCTTATATCTGGGCTGGCTCTACCTTTTGGTAGTTGGGCTGCCTTCTATAACAAGGGCAATATTATGGAGAACATTAAAACTTGATAGATCAGGTTACTACAGGGGCTATCCAGAGAATTGGGCAAATAAGCTGGGATTTAGCAGGGAGGAATATCTAAAAATATTGGAGAAGCTATAATGATATGTTTTTGAGTCTTAAAGTAGTAAAATATATTTAATACATTTTAGCGGGATTATAAATAATTAATTTGACTAAAGATCGGGGAGGATACAAATGGCGGTTGCAAAAATTTCAGAGATTAAAGCATCTTCATCAAAGAGCTTTGACGATGCTATACAAGAGGGTATCACACGCGCAAACAAGACCCTGAAAAATGTTAAATCTGCATGGGTCAAAGAATTTGAAGTCTCACTGGATGATAGTGGACAAATCGCAGAATACAGGGTTTTAATGAAAATCACTTTCGTCCTTAAAGACTAAAATTTTAAATTAGGAAATAGAAAAGTATTTTAGATTTCTTATCTTTTATTAGGAGGCTTGTTCAGCTTTCCCATGAATACCTATAACAGAAATACTATAATAGATTGACTATATAGATGGAGGGTATATAATATCTGAAACAGTTCGGGAGGATCGCTATGGCTTTTAAAAGTGGAGAGTACCCGGGAAAATATTAGTTTATTTTAAAAAGGATTTAAGGTTATTATGTCAGACAAATATACTGAAGATACCAAACTCGAAGAAGTGTTAAAATCACCTGAAACAAGTGCAGTTATTTCTAAATTTCAGCTTCCATGCCTGCATTGCGCCATGGCTGCTTATGAAGCCAAGATATTGACTCTTGGCCAGATAGCAAAGACTTATGGACTGGATCTTGATGGTATGCTTAAAGAGCTCAATGAACTTGGATAGGTTTTTTCAAACAAGTAAAGTATTAATTTACATAATATGATCCGATCTTGGAATGGCTCATAATTTAATATACCCTACATCATGGACTATTTTATTTATTACCAGTATATAGTCACTTCTCTTTTAGTAATTATTCTAATAAATTTTGCCATAAATAATTTCGTTTATAAAAGTCCATCAAGATTTAAATTACATTCTGATTTTTTAAAAAAGTGCCCACTTGTCTCGATTTTAATTCCAGCCAGAAATGAAGAGAAAAATATTGGAAGATGCCTGAGGTCGCTTATAAAGCAAGATTATAGCAATATAGAGATACTGGTATTGGATGATAATTCTGATGATGCCACCGGCATTATCGCAGGCAGGTGGTCAAAAAAAGACAGCAGGATAAAGTCTTTAAGGGGTGAGCCTCTCCTTCAGGGCTGGAAAGGCAAGTCTTATGCCTGTCATCAATTGTCCCGGCATGCAAAGGGAGAGTATCTTATATTCACTGATGCGGATACCCTCCATTTTCCAGATTCGGTATCATCATCAATAGCAGCTCTTCTTTCGAATAACCTGGATGCATTATCGGTTTTCCCCAAACAGATCATGGTCACAATACATGAGAGAATGGTAGTAGTGTTTATTAATCTTGCAGTTATGGCATTTATGCCCCTTATCCTTATAAGAAGGAGCAAGAGCCCGAAATTCAGCATAGCAAACGGCCAGTTCATGCTTTTTAAAAGAAAGACCTACGATTCCATAGGGGGACATGAGAATATAAAAAAGGATATTGTCGAGGATGTAGCCATTTCCAAGCAGATCAAGGAATACGGTTTTAAATTCATGGTATTTGACGGGAGATCAAATATCTACTGCAGGATGTATAATGGTTTCAGAGAGGTGGTCAGAGGATTCTCGAAATTTATATTTGCTTCCATGAATTATAGTATTGCAAGACTGGCTGCTGTTATATCTCTGATATTGATTCTTTTTTTAGTTCCACTGATATTATTCTCAGCAGGTTTTTGTATCATCAGATGGCCGTTTATTATAAATGCGAATTTGCTGATACAGATATCTATAATCTTCATAATAAGGATTGTCATGACATTCAGATTCAGAAGCAGGATATTTGATATAATACTGCATCCGCTTTCCATGTTTTACATAACGGTGCTTTCTGTAAATTCGGTCTATCAGGCAAAATACGGTAAAGGCATATATTGGAAAGACAGGATATATGATATGGACGACGGGGAAGAACTGAATAAAC
>CBEVGD010000123.1:0-3913 GCA_965549355.1 uncultured bacterium
ATAGAAGAAAGGAGACTAAATGCTGTATAATGTAATAAATAAAAGTGAGTATCAAGATTATATCAAATCCCTTATATCAGACTACCGGTTAATAGGTCACCAAAAAAAGGACAAAGAAATTCATTACTTTGTACCAATAAAGGACTTTTCGGAGTTGGATACAGATTACAAAAAGACTACGCTCCCGCCTGCGAAGAAGGTGCTATTTCCTCCCAATGAAGAACTTGTAAGGTATGAACTGGGAGAGAATATTACAGTTGAACCGGTAATTGAAGCAGAGGAAATGATTCTTTTTGGTATTAATGCATGGGATATCAATGGGATGAATTTTCTTGACAAAATATTCATAACTGATTTTGTGGACGAAAACTATATGGCTAAGAGAGAAAAACTTATAGTCATAGGAATGGACAGCGAACCATCTGAAACTAATTTTGCATTAAGCATGAATGCTGAGTATGCAGAGAAGGGCTTTGATCTGTATATAGCAGAACTTGCAGACAAATACTTTATCAGGGTCGCAACAGCAAAAGGAAATGAACTGCTTGATAAATATACTGATGCAGCAGAGGCCAGCGAAGGAGACTTCAAGGAATACACAAAATATATGGACGAATACCGGAAAAAGTTCAGTGATGATGTAAAAATGAAGAATTTTTATGATAGTTTTGAATTTATTTACGATAAAGATAAGTTCTGGGAAAAAGCTGCTAAAAACTGTTATAGCTGCGGTTCCTGCAATCTTGTATGCCCTACATGTTTTTGCTTTAATGTAAAAGATGATATGGCGCTGGATCTTAAAAATGGAATGAAAACCAGAGAATGGGATTCCTGCATGATAGCTGATTATGGACTGGTCGCAGGAGACCATAATTTCAGATCCAATAAAGAAAACAGATTGAAGCAGAGATACAGATGCAAACTGAAGACTTTCAAGGAAAAATTTGATGTATATTCATGTGTTGGATGTGGAAGATGCATTGATACATGTCTGGCAAAGATAAATATTGCTGAAGATATTGATTCAGTTAAGAAAGAGGTGAGTATATAAAATGGTAATGGATATAAAACAAAATAATAAGGGTACCAGCATTTATGTGCCGGAAATAGCTACAATAACAAAAATAGAGCAGATGTCTGAGACTGAAAAACTATTTGAAATAAAGATAGACGATGATAAAACAAGAAAAGATTTTGATTTTCTTCCCGGGCAATTTGTAGAATTAACTGTTTTTGGATTGGGGGAGGCGCCTTTCTCAATACCTTCATCTCCGAATAATAAGGAATCCTTCCAGCTATGCATAAGGGATGCCGGAAATGTATCCGGAGCGCTTCACAGGATGCAGACCGGAGACAAGATCGGTATAAGGGGCCCTTATGGAAAAGGTTATTTCCCCTTTGATAAGATGCAGGGGAAAGATGTGGTGATCGTTGCCGGAGGACTTGGTCTGGCACCGGTAATGTCGCTTATACATACTATACTGGAAGACAGGGAAAATTATAAAAGACTTGTCATAATATATGGCTCGGTCGATCCTGCAAATATTCTTTTCAAAGAGGAGATTGAAAACTGGAAAAAAAGAGATGATATAGAACTCAGCCTTACTGTGGATAATCCGGATGAAGCATGGCAGGGAGAAGTTGGTGTTGTCACTAATCTCATACCGGGCGTAAACTGCGGAGCAGATGCATATGCAGTAATATGCGGACCTCCGGTCATGTATAGGTTTGTAGTAGCTGAATTTGAAAAAAAGAGCATAAAACCGGAAAATATATTCCTTTCTCTTGAAAGGAGAATGGAATGCGGTGTTGGAAAATGCAATCACTGCCATGTAGGCAATAAACTTTCCTGTATAGACGGGCCCGTATTTAGTTTGTGGGAAATTAGGAACTTAAAGGAGGCTATATAAATGAGTAAGCCAAAAGTAGGAGTTTTTGGAATGACAGGCTGCGGCGGATGCCAGCTTGAATTATTGAATTTTGAAGAACGTCTTCTGGATCTGGTCGGAGCCGTTGATCTTGTTCACTTTACTGAAGCTATAACAGAGTATTCCGATGATTATGATATCGCATTAATAGAAGGATCTATTGCCTCGGAACACTGTGTGGAGAGGATCAAGAAAATAGGAGATATAGCAAAAATAGTTGTAGCTATGGGTTCCTGTGCAGTAAATGGCGGACTTAACTGCATGAAAAATATTTATGGTCTCGAGAAGGCAAAAGATCTTGTATATGGTAATAAAAAAGATTGGATCGACTCAATCGAAGTAAAACCTGTTGATGCATATATAAAGGTTGATTATTATGCAAGAGGCTGTCCTATAAACAGGTCTGAGATAATTGATATAGTAAGATCTCTTATCGTGGGGAGAAAACCGGAGATACCAAATTATCCGGTTTGTATAGAGTGCAAAAGAAATGGAAATACCTGTGTCTATGAATTGGGGAAGACCTGTCTCGGACCAGTGACCAGGGCAGGTTGTGATTCAAGATGTCCCAATAGCGCTGAAGGCTGTGATGGATGCAGGGGACCTGTCGATGATCCAAATATGAATGCACAAAAAGACCTGCTGGCCGAGTACGGACTTAGCGTAGATGATATGTTGGCTGAATTTAATCTTTACAATGCCTGCAAAGGCAAGGCAATTGAACAAAAATAATCGGAGGTAAATTTTCATGGCAGATAATATAAATATAGAGATATCACCACTTTCAAGGGTTGAAGGACATGGTGATCTGGTTCTGAACGTTAAGGATAAAAAAATAGAAAAACTTATCTTCAGGATCCCGGAATCACCAAGATTTTTTGAAGCTATGCTGGTGGGAAAGAATTGGGATAAACCATCTCATATAACATCAAGAATATGCGGCATATGTTCGGTTGCACATACCTATGCTTCAATACGGGCCACTGAAAATGCATTAGATGTCGTTCCAAATGATATGATACTGAAGCTCCGAAAGCTTATTTTCCATCATGAGATAGTACAGAGCAATGTGCTTCATGTATATTTTCTGGCTGCACCGGATTTTCTTGGAGTAGGAAGTGTGATCCCGCTTGCAGAGACTCATCCGGAAGTAGTAAATATAGCATTGCGTCTGAAAAAGATGGCAAATGATATGGTACGGATAATCGGAGGAAGGGCCATTCATCCAATAAGGACCGTTGTAGGAGGTTTTACAAAGCTTCCTACAGAGGAAGAGATGTATCAGATGAAAGATATGTTAAATGCGGCATATGCTGATATGGATGCTTCTATTGCTGTTTTTAAGGCACTGGAGCTCCCGGCATTTGAAAGAGAGACAGAATATATATCTCTTTCAAATAAGCAGGACTATGCTCATTATGATGGGAATATAAAATCTACTGATGGATGGGAAATAGACCCCGGCGACTACCTCGACAGGATAAAGGAAAAAGTGGTTGAGCATTCAACTGCAAAACATTGCCGGGCCAATAGAGATGCTTTTATGGTGGGCGCTCTTTCAAGGTTTAATAATAATTATGATCAGCTATCCGATAAAGCAAAAGAGTATGCCGAAAAACTGGGGCTCAAAGCTCCCTGCCATAATACTTATATGAATAATATTGCACAATTTGTAGAAGTGGTTCATAGCGTAGATGACAGCATCAAACTCATAGATGAACTGCTTGAAGAAGGAATGGATGAATCAAAAGCAATGGTAGAAATCAAACCAAAGGCCGGCAGGGGAGTAGGAGCTGTTGAGGCTCCCAGGGGCCTATTGATACATGATTATACATATGACAGTGATGGAAAGATCAAAAAAGCAAATCTAATAATACCAACTGGTATGAACTATGGTAATATGGAAGCTGATATGAATGCTATAGTGCCGGGTATAATTGAAAGATCAGAAGATGAAATAAGACTTGCATGCGAGATGATGATCA
>CBEVGD010000124.1:0-3854 GCA_965549355.1 uncultured bacterium
GATTTCTCCCGTGCCGAAGTGGCGGAATTGGTAGACGCGCTGGACTCAAAATCCAGTGAGCCGAGAGGTTCGTGCCGGTTCGATCCCGGCCTTCGGCACCACTATAGACTTATCTAAAATCTTTTAAAAAAACTGCAAGCTTTTCTCTATTTTCAGGCCTTAACTCACATATAGGCAGACGGAAGACTTCTTTTACATATCCTTTAAGAGCCAGAGCGGTCTTTATTGGTATCGGATTCTGTTCGATACCCATCATCCTGAAAAGAGGCATCAATTTATTATTAAGTTCCCTCATCCTTTCAAAATCCCCCGCAAGACCGGAACCGGCAAAATCGCTCATGAGATCCGGAAAAAGATTGCTGGTCACGCTGATGACCCCTTTCCCGCCTGCAGCTATAAGCGGCAGAGTAATTGTATCGTCTCCTGAAAGAACTATAAAATCTTCCCCGGTCTTCTCTATTATCTCCATTATCTGCATTATACTCCCGGATGCTTCCTTGACTGCGGCTATATTGGGATGTCCGGCCAATCTCACCATTGTATCGACTTCAATATTCTTTCCTGTCCTCGGAGGAATATTATATATTATATGAGGAAGGGCCACTTCATCGGCAATTTTCATATAATGCCTGTAGAAGCCCTCCTGAGTGGGCTTATTGTAATATGGAGCAACCTGCAATGTGGCATCGGCTCCGGCTTTCTTCGCAGCTTTCGCAAGCTCTATGGCATCCTCTGTATTATTTGATCCTGCTCCCGCTATCACCTGGACCCTTTTATTGACGGTCCGGCATGTATGGGCCACCACTTTTATATGCTCTTCCATTGAGAGCGTCGGGCTTTCCCCGGTAGTGCCCACCGGTACTATTCCAGCGATCTTGTTTTCAATCTGAAATTCAATCAGTTTCTCCAGACTTTCAAGATCGAGACTCCCGTCATTATTAAATGGGGTCACTATTGCTGTATAGACTCCTTTAAACATCATATTTTCCTTTTTTTATATTACAAGTTTTAATATTTTCTATAGACATCAAACAATCTTTATCTGGATATCTTTATCTTAGTTAGAAAGAATATTTACCAGATCATAAAGACTCTGATCTATTCCTTTGGCTGTTTCCAGTATATCCCCGAATTTATGTGTTATTATTTTCATGGCCTTTATGCCGACCATGCGGTCGCTTTCATTTTTTAGTAATAGATCTACTGCCTTTCTTCCGAATTCAGCAGCCAGTATCCTGTCAAGAGCGGTCGGAGAGCCTCCCCTCTGAATGTGTCCCAGAACAGATACCCGGACCTCCCTTCCGACCAGAAGTTTTATCGAAGAAGCCACTTCGCTTGCTTTAGCAACACCTTCTGCTGTTATTATCAGTGTATGTCTCTTATCTTTCCTGTTTTCTTTAATATCCTTAGCAATCCCCGCCAGATCCACCTCCCTCTCAGGGATGAGTATAAAGTCGGCTCCGCATGCAAGTCCTGCATTGACTGCAATAAGGCCGGAATACCGTCCCATGACTTCTATCACAAATATCCTGTCATGTGAATAAGCTGTATCCCTTATTTTCGATACGAGATCTATGATCACATTTAAAGTAGTATCGAAACCTATGCTGTAATCTGTACCTGCTATATCATTGTCTATTGTAGCAGGTATGCCTACTACCTGGATCCCATGTTTATGCAGGTCATGGGCACCCCTGAAGGATCCGTCTCCGCCTATTACTACAAGGCCCTCTATATTATTATTTTTAAGGCTCTTAATAGCCTCTTTCTGGCCCTCTATGCATTTAAATCTCTCAGATCTTGCTGAATAAAGAAAGGTCCCTCCACGGTCTATTATGCCTCCCACAGAGGAAAGATCCAGAACTTTAAAATCATTATTTATAAGTCCTTTATAGCCTTCATAAAAACCATATACCTGAAGACCATTATAGATGCCATATCTTGTCACAGCTCTAATCGCGGCATTCATCCCGCTTGCATCTCCACCGCTTGTAATAACGGCTATTCTTCTTTTATCTCCCAAAATTGCCTCCTATTTCCTTCTCGATATCAGCTCATCAAAAACTATATCCGGTTCGATTCCCTTCTCTACCATCAGGACAAGTAAATGGTATAGGAGATCCCCTATCTCATATACTATATCTTTTTTCTCCTGATGCTTCGAAGCAAGTATTATTTCTATTGCTTCTTCTCCGATCTTCTTTAATATCTCATTGATGCCCTCCACATGGAGAGAATAAGTATATGAATCCTCTTTCCTGTCAGATATCCTGGCACCTATCACATCATACAATTGCCCTATTATGGCACATTTATCTTCAGAAGCGGCTGATTTTTCAAAATCAATGTCACTTTCAGAATCGGTCAGCATGCGGTAAAAGCAGCTTTTATTACCGGTATGGCAGGCCGCACCCTTTTGTTCGACCAGCACAAGTATGGAGTCATTGTCACAGTCATATTTTATCTCTTTTATTTTTTGTGTATTACCTGATGTCTCACCCTTTTTCCACAGCTTCTCCCTCGTCCTGCTCCAGAACCAGGTTGTCCCCTCTTCAAGGCTCTTTTTAAGAGACTGCTTGTTCATATATGCAAGCATAAGTACTTCTTTTGTCCTGTGATCCTGTATTATGGCCGGTATAAGTTTTTTATCTTTTTTCATTTTAGTATCCCCAAATAATAAAATATTTGCATAATCATCAAATCATAGCCTTACATCGATCCCTTCACTTCTGAGATATTCTTTAGCTTCTCTTACTGTGTGCTGTCCGTAATGAAAGATTGAAGCAACAAGCACAGCATCTGCGTCGGCATACTTGATCACATCCCTTAAGTGTTTTAAATTCCCGGCACCGCCTGATGCGATTACCGGTATATTTACTGCCGAAGAAACGGTCCTGGTAAGATCAATATCATAGCCGTCCTTTGTACCGTCCTTATCCATACTGGTAAGAAGTATCTCTCCGGCTCCAAGTTTTTCTGCCTCGACCGCCCATTCAACGGCATCCTTTCCCATCGGCGTTCTTCCGCCGTGCAGATATACCTCCCAGGAATCCTTTTTCCGGTATTTTGCGTCTATGGCCACGACTATGCATTGGTTTCCGAATATCTTCGCTCCGTTTTCAATAAGAGAATGGTCCTCAAAAGCAGCCGTGTTTATAGATACCTTATCAGCGCCTTTTTTTAGTATCTCCCTTATATCCTCCACTTTTTTGATCCCTCCGCCTATAGTATACGGAATAAAGACCTTCTCGGATGTCCTGCTCGCAAGATCGACCACGGTCCTTCTGCGCTCGTGGGATGCAGTAATATCAAGAAATACTATTTCATCTGCGCCTTCCGAATCATAAAAAGCAGCCAATTCTACAGGATCGCCGGCATCGCGCAGATCCACAAAACTAACTCCTTTTACCACTCTGCCCTTATTTACGTCCAGACAGGGTATTATTCTTTTAGTTATCATTTTTTCTTTCCAGTCCTGATCGCTTCTCCAAGGTCCATAGGAGTCCTGCCTTCATAGAGCGCCTTCCCGGCGATCACTCCGCCGATACCATGCTCCTCAAGCTTTTTCAATTTTTTTATATCTTCGATATTCCCAATACCGCCGGCTATTATAAAGCTCATGCCGGCGGATGTGATTATTTTTTTCAGATATTCTATATTGATGCCTCCCAGGGTCCCGTCCCTGTCTATATCGGTAATTATTATCTTTTCTATCCCCAGGGTCTCTAGTTCCTTTAGAAAATCAAATATATTCTTTGACGACCTTTTTTGCCAGCCATTCTTGTATATGGTTCCATTTTTTCCATAGTCCAGACTTATTATTATTCTTTTACCATATTTTTTAAAGCAGGACT
>CBEVGD010000125.1:0-3853 GCA_965549355.1 uncultured bacterium
AATATAAATACTATATTAGCAATGTTAAATTATATCATATTAAGTTGTCTAAAAATACAAATCCGGCTCTTCTCTGCAATGGCCCATAATATGTCTTTTAAAACAACTTTTAAGGGTCAATACTTTTTACACCATATCTATTTTATGGTATATTTCTTCTATTGTTTTTATACTATATATTTTTAACACGATCTGATGGATTTCTGGAGGGAGAATTAATGAGCGATAAGGAATGTTCAAATAATAAAGTAATCGGACTGGTATCGGGTAATGGCGTGGGAAAGACTATGCTTTCTGAATGCCTTTTATTTAATTCAAAATCTACCGACCGGCTCGGCAAGATCAATGATAAGAACACCGTTTCAGACTTCAGTGAAATGGAAAAAGAAAAAGGCTTTAGCATCAGTTCCAGCATTATGCACTATAAGTGGAAAGATTTTAATATAAATATTATAGATTCTCCCGGTTATAGTGATTTTATCGGCCAGTCACAGTCCACATTGAAGATATCCGACAGCCTTATAATGGTTCTGGATGCCAAATCCGGTATGCAGGCGCCCAGCGAGATCGTCCTGGAGAAGTTTCAGGAAGATCCGGGGCCCATGTTTCTGGTCCTGAATAAGATGGACCTGGAAAATATTGATTTTTTTAAGGTAGTAGATGAAATAAAAAGTTCCTACAATCTTAATCTTGTACCTATCACTATTCCGGACGGGACCGGTGAGGATTTTTCAAAAATAATAGACCTGCTGCAGAATCAGGCTTACCAATACAAGGACGGAGACTTTCAGGGATCAAAAACGGATATTGGCCAGGCAATAAAAGAACAGGCGGACACCAAACATAATGAGCTCATTGAGTCGATTGTCGAGACTGATGATGAGCTTCTTAATAAGTATCTTGAAGGAGAAAAAATAGATGCTAAGGTCTTAAACAGCATACTAAAAAAAGCTGTGGTCTCCGGAGAGGTCATACCGGTCTTTGCAATATCTGCAGAAAAGAATTTCGGCATAGATATCCTGATGGATTATATAAATAATCTGCTTCCATCTCCTCTCGACACTTCTCCGGTCAAAGCAAGACAGCCCGGCAGCGATACCGCTACTGAATTAAAGCCTTCTTCCGATGGACCGGTCCTTGCATATGTATTCAAGACAATGGCCGATCCTTATATAGGCAAGCTTTCCATCTTTAGAATATTTTCCGGAAGGCTGAAAGCCGGGGAAAGCTATAAGGTCTCAAGCGAGGACAAGACTCTAAAATTTGGAAATCTTTTTAAGCTTCAGGGTAAAAAACAGATTGAAATATCAGAAGCTGCGTGTGGAGAAATAGTAGCTGTGTCAAAATTAATGAATATATCAAATGATGAAACCATATCATCGGCTGACAATCCCCTTGTGATTGATAAGATTGAATATATGCAGCCCAACCTTCCCAGGGCCATAGTTCCAAAGAGCAAGGGTGATGAAGAGAAGATAAGCACCAGTCTTGGCAAGATCATGGAAGAGGACCAGACTTTGAGGCAGGAATTAAATATCGAAGTGCACCAGAATATAATCTGGGGCATAGGTGACCTTCACCTCACTATTACCACGGGTAAGCTGAAGGAAAAATACGACGTAGAAGTCGATATGATAACACCTCAGGTAGCTTATAAGGAAACTATTAAAAAAGAGGCAAAGGCTGAATTTAAGTATAAAAAACAATCAGGCGGGCGAGGGCAATACGGCCATGTATTTATAGAGTTAAAGCCAAGAAAACATGGCGAGGGTTTTGAATTCACAAATAGCATATTTGGAGGATCCATACCAAAAGGCTATGTACCCGGTGTTGAAAAAGGTATCAGGGAAGCACTTGAAAAAGGATACCTTGCCGGATTTCCCGTAGTCGATGTCGGCGTAAATCTTTATGACGGCTCATTCCATGCTGTAGACTCATCAGAAATGGCATTTAAAATAGCTGCTTCGATGGCTTTTAAGAAGGGAATGCAGGCTGCTTCTCCAATAATTCTGGAACCTATAATGGAGCTGGATATACTCGTACCTGAAAAATATATGGGAGATATAATCGGGGACATTAATTCAAAGAGAGGAAAGATCATCTCAATGACCCCTGCAACAAATAAAAAACAGCAAATAAAAGCATCTGTTCCCCAATCAGAAGCATTCAATTATTCTGTGGACCTTACATCCCTGACACAGGGCCGCGGGAGATTTTCACAAAAATTTCTAAAATATGAAGAATTACCCCACGATCTATTAGAGAAACTTGTAAACGAAAGGAAAAAACAAGAAGAATGAGAAGCAATAAAAGAAAATATGTAAATCTTATGGACCGCTTTCCATATATACTGGTCATAATCATCATCGGATTTTCGCTTATATTTTTCTTTGCAGTAAGGCGCAATCTTCCCTTAAGTTTCTTCTCGAAGGCAGCCTCTACAGCAATAGAGGAAGAATCAAGCTATGCAGTGTTTATCACTTCTCCGGTCAATAATAAGATCTATGATTTTATAAATCTAAAAGAAACTGTCCCTATTGAAATAAAGAGTAAGCAGGCAGAGACCGCGGGCCTTAAAATAATGGTGCTTGTAAATGGGGAGGAAATAAAGCTTTTAAGTTCACCTCCCTTTGAATATAACTGGAATCCTTCAGTATCAGGCGAATATGATATCATTGCCAGGATCCTCGATGATAAGAACAATATCCTGTCCGAATCAAATACTGCAACCATCGTAGTCAAATACGAGATGGAAGAAAACGAGTCTAATATAATCAGTATGGACATTGAAGAAAAAAAGGATCAGATACTTTCCCAGTCGACATACAGGCCCCAGAATACTATTCCGGCAGGTGTTCCTATTTTCTCATACAGGTGCTACTCGCCTCCGCTTATAGACGGCAACTTTGCCGAATGGGATAAGTTCGAAAAATTTTCAAGTTTTGAACCTACAATAAAAAAGGAAAATTACTCGACACATGCAGACGTCACCGGCACATTTTCTTCATGCTGGGACGATGATAATTATTATTTCGTGATACAGGTCGTCGATGATGTATTTAGCCAGATGTATACCGGAAATGAATTAAATAAAGGAGATAGCATAACTATTGTCTTTGATACAGAGCTTGAAGAAGATATGCAGATACCTTTCTATAATAGCGATGATTTCCAGATAGACTTTTCACCCGGTAATTTCTCATCCATACTTGCGGAATCCTATATGAGCTGGCCCTCTAATGCACCTCCTAGAGACGTTAAGATCGCTTCTACGAAACTTGCCAATGGCTATGTAATAGAAGCAAGCATACCCTGGTACAATTTTGGCAGCTATATGCCTTCTGACGGCTCCGTTATCGGTTTCACAATATCTATACTTGATACAGACAATCTTGACACCACTGAACTGGTGATGTCTTCTTCCAGTGTATTTGATATCAATAATGTTCCTACTCTCGGCGCTCTTGTCCTTATAGATGCAGGCAATATACAGGAGGATGCCGGCACCGGTGAACAGGCAGAAGATAGTTAAGCATTAAAAAGCAGTATTATAATCTTCTTTTCATAATAAGGATTTTAAAAAATTGCAGTTTTACCGGTAATGATGATATGTCTTTGATTGAATATTCTATTATAACGGCCCTGAGGTATTTGATAGTTGCTTGTTTCTCAAATCCCGCTGAATATTTTTTACCTGACTTATTGTATAGATTGATTAATAAATATGGCATGAAAATACATGTATATTCATGCAGACCGATATTATTTATTTTCCCGTCTTTCATGGAATATAAATAATTAGGTTTAGCCTATAAATGCTGATAAAATATATTAGTTCATCGGGGATTACTTT
>CBEVGD010000126.1:0-3822 GCA_965549355.1 uncultured bacterium
AAATGGCGGCTCCGAGCATTCTTGAGTCTCCGGAAGCGCCGTGCCCGGCTGATGGCGTGAAAATATCCGAAGTGATAATAATCCTGTATTTGCCGCTCTCCGGCTTCCCGGTCACACCTCCTACAAGTATCCTGACTGTTTTCTTTTCACCTCTCAAAAGCTCTGTCTCATATTTAAAGCCACCTTTTTTGGCTCTCCCTTTATCAGGACCATGCTTCAGGGAATATGCCTCCACTTTTACCTTCATGATATCCAGCAGGCTGCGCGCCGGATTTTTGATCCCCAGCGCGGTACCATTGCCGTCTACTTCGAGTACTGCCCTGCCGCTGGTCCAGCTGCCCCTTCTGAGCATAAACCGTTTTGGCTCATATATTCCCTCCTCAACCTTTATTTCTGTAAATCCTCCTGTCATCCTGCCGGCCAGCCTGAATAGCCATATTGCCGGAAGCCTGAAGAAGAATAATAGAAAACGGTGGATAAATTTAAAATCCACATCAAATGGTGTTGGAAAATAGCAGAGATAAATATTCTTTCTGCCATAGGCTGGAAGAGCACTGAGATATGTGGCATTAATAAAAAGATCGTATTCTCCAGTGAGCTTCCTGGTATAATCATCCGAGATATAAGGAAAGACCTTCAGACCTACTTTTGAAAGGTCCAGATTCAGTTTCTGTGAAATATCGTCAAGATCAGCATAGAGGTCGGTTATAAGGTTTACCGCATAGCCTGGAGCAGATGAGAGGATCTCTGCCATCTTGCAGCTGTATCTTTCTCCTCCGCCCGCAGTAGATAAGTATCTGTCATAGATTGCGATTTTTACCATAGGTTTAGAATGCTAACACGATATGGGATTATTTAAAATCCCTGAACCATTTCATTATCTGTCTGTCGCTGATCTTTTTACCTGCCCTTATCTTGATCCTTTTAGCCATAAATGCCGGAAGAAGATAAAATAACCTGAAAAATATCTTAAATCTTATGCCTATATCTATCCTTCTAATCTTTCTTCCCCTGATGAGCTGGCCAAGATAAAAAATTGTATGGATAGCCTTTGCAGCCACAAATGCTGCCTGGCTCCTTAAAAATACAGAGAGCCATCCGCATTTGTATATCATAAGCAGCCTGTTCAGGAGAACGTAATATGTAAAATCATATGACCATTCCTGTCCGGAACCGCAGTGATGGTGCCTTACAAGCGCATTCGGTGTAAAGAAATGCTTCCATCCCTTAAGCCTTGCCCTCCAGAAAAGGTCTATATCTTCATAATAAGTGAAAAAGTACCGGTCAAAATACCCTGTATCTTCCAGCATTTTCCTGTCCATCATAAAGCTGCTGCCGCTCAAGGCGAATATCTCTTCAACCCGATTGTACTGCCCTTCATCAAAACTCATATATCCCCGGTCCCTGCTGTAGAAAGAACGGTTTATCTTGATCCCGCAGCTATTGATTATATCCCTCCGGCGAGCATAGGCTCTTACCGGTATTTTGAGCTTTATCTTCTTCGGCTGCTTCCCTATTTTAATCTCATCCAGGATCTCTTTACCAATGACTATCTTCAGGCTGTTTGGTGAAATTTTCGAAGATGCTTTAAACTCCAGAGTGGTCGGCCTTTTGCTATTAAAAATCGGAACGGCCATGACAGCATCCCCCTGGGTCCATTGGAATATCCTTCCCTTCCCGTCAGTCTCGGGAGAATAAAAGCCTTCGGTATACTTTATTTCAGAAGCTATCCATCCCTTTTTTGCCGGCCGGGAATTTCCATTATGGCCGGGATCCGCTACTTTTGCTTCCGATATCTTTACTCCCAGCCTGCGCGAATCTTTTCCCGTCCTGTTTTCCCGGGTAGTGGTCCGGCTTCCTGATATCATCTGCAACGGGATATATGGCCAATAAAAAACTACCTTTGGCCCGACCGCCCCGATCTTTGCATCATTCGAAGATTTTCTGAATATTGAAAGCATCTCGCAGAGCCAGTCGGGATCTGCTATGCAGTCATTATTGATAAGTGCGATATATCTTCCTCTGGCCCGCTGCAGGCCCTCATTGTTTCCACCGGCATATCCCATGTTTTCCTTAAGCAGCACTATTTCAACCCGGGGGAATTTCTTCTCCACAAACCTGATGGAGCCGTCAATGGAATTATTATCTACCATTATTATTTGAAGCTTGTCCCCTGGATAGTTAAGGCTGGCAAGGGAACTAAAAAGGTCTCCCAGATATTTCTTTCCATTCCAGTTGACCGTTATTATCGATATTAAGGGGTCGTCTTCTTGAGACAATTGCTTACCTCTCTTCTGTAAAAATGATTTATCCGCGTGAGATTACTACGACGCCTGCTGTTATTATAAGTGCGCCTATCCAGCGGATCGGATTAACATCTTCCTTTAATATAAATTTTGAGAGAACAAGCACCATTACATAGGTAAAACCTATAAAAGGATATGCAAAGCTGAGGTCCACTGTAGATAATACGATAAGCCATATTGCCGCTGAAATAAAATAAAGGAATAGTCCGGTAAGCACAAACGGGCTCTTTACCACGCCTGCAAACAAGTCTGCTATTGATCTCATGCCGCTGAAATCGCTTATTCCTATTCTATCTATTCCTATCTTTAAAAGCAGCTGTCCTCCCACTGCGATAGAAATACTTAGAAGTATTAATAAAACCGAGCTTGTCAGACTCAAACTTTTTTTCTCCTTTATCATATATTAATCTAATCTTATATCAGATTTGACTTTTAAAATCTATTTCTTTTTTGCCAGGTAATACCTATTAGTTACTGAAAGGCCAAGTATCCTGTCAATATTCTCCAGATCTCTCAGCAATATTTCCAGCCTCTGTTCAATGCTGTCGCCCTCAGCATTTGATTTCTTTTTTATCTGCAGTTCATCAAGGAGGCTCTTCAGGCTTTTGATGTCGGAACCGAGACTTTTTATTTCATGATACAGCGTCCTGAATATATTAAAATATATGAGAAGCATCCTCTCCCGGTTTTTGCGGTTCAGCTCATTTATCTCATTATTTATCTGGATCTGTATATTATTGCTCAGATTCATCATTGACTGATTATAGCTTTTCCGCATATTCTCAAAATACATACTCGAAAGCAGGTAGACATACTTTTTAATCTTTCCTCTCACCGATTTATCTGGAGCAAATTCTTCGGATTCTAATAGCTTAAAGCGGCTCAGCAGATCGAGATCCTCGAATTTGCTCCTATCCAGTCCTATTTCAAACAATTCAAAGAGTTCGTTTTTGCCATAGACCTGCCCCAGCTCCTTATCACCTGTTATATCTTCTATACTTTCAACAGTATCCCGGGTCCCCTTATCCAGCACTTTAAATCCCGAATTTTTAAAGAGATGTTCGATAGTAAAATCGTCAATCCTGATATCTATTTCTTTTCTCGTCTCCCCCTGTCTCAGAAGCTCGGCAAGTCCCCTGTTTTCAGGAAGCGACATAAAGAGGAGCCCCCCTTTCTTAAGTTTTCTGCCAAGCACACTGACAAGATCATGGAAGAATCTGGGTGTTATTTCGGTAAATGCATTCATTATTATAATACCGTCAAATTTGGTCCTCTGGTTTATGCGGGATTTTATGGTTCCTATTTTATCCAGTTTATCGAGATCTCCGTCCTGCCCTTTTGGGTCCCCCGCTTCGAGATAGAATATCTTGCCCACATCTCCATTGGCTATAATATTTTTATCCGCCAGCCTATTTTTGGTTATTAGCAGGACATTTGTGCTGCCCTCGAATTTTTCCTTTATTATCCGGCCGAGACGATTATTCTGGAATTTGACCAATTCATGTATCTTTTTTTT
>CBEVGD010000127.1:0-3821 GCA_965549355.1 uncultured bacterium
CTTATAATCATCGCCACAATACCCGCCGCGCTGGCAGGATATTTCCTGGATGATCTTTTTGAGAGCTTTTTTTCAAATCCTCCTGCTGTAGCGGGATTTATGCTGTTTACAGCGTTTATATTATGGGGAAGCGAGATGATAGGGAAAAGAGCTGTCCAAAAGACGGAATTTGGTTTTCTGAGTGCTCTAACAGTAGGAATAGGACAGGCTCTTGCTATCTTCCCGGGCATTTCGAGGTCCGGGACGACAATATCATTTGCACGCCTTTTCGGGATCAAAAGGGAAGAGGCGGTGAGATTTTCTTTTCTGCTCTCAATACCAATAATACTGGGCTCATTTCTTTTTGAGATATCCAGGTCGGCCGGAGAGGTATTTGGGGGTGGAAGCGGGGTATTATGGAGCCTCATTACGGGCTTTATAGCTGCATATATTGCCGGGTATTTTGCAATAAAGTATCTGTTGTATCTTGTCAGAAGGAAGAATTTGAATATTTTTGCGCTATATTGCATTTGCCTTTCTGCAGCTATTTTTATATTTTATATAATAAAGAATAATATTTAAAAGGCGGTCGAAAAATTATGAAAGGCGTAATACTTGCAGGGGGGCTTGGTTCGCGCATGATGCCGTGCACAAAAGTTACAAATAAGCATCTGCTTCCAGTATACAATAAGCCAATGATCTATTATCCGCTGGGCACCATGGTGAAGGCAGGGCTCAAAGATATCATGATAGTCACCGGCGGCAATAATGTGGGAGACTTCTTAAAGCTTCTTGGGAATGGAAGCCAGTTCGGGCTAAAGGATATGAATTATACATATCAGGAAGGCGAGGGAGGCATAGCCGATGCCTTAAAGCTTACAGAAAACTTTGTTGATAATGGAAAAGTAATAGTCATGCTCGGTGATAATATTATAAAAGACGATATATCCGAAGCTGTTGCGGAGTTTGAAAAACAGCCTGGAGGCGCAAGAATATTTTTAAAAGAAGTGCCGGATCCCGAAAGGTTTGGAGTTGCAGAGATAAAGAATGGAAAGGTCATCAATATTGAGGAAAAGCCAAAAAATCCAAAATCAAACTATTCGGTAATAGGCCTTTATATGTATGACAAGCAGGTCTTTGATATAGTCAGGACCCTGAAGCCCTCCGACAGGGGAGAGCTCGAGATAACCGATGTCAATAATGAATATATCAGAAGGGGCAATATGACCTATTCCATCATTGACGGATGGTGGACCGATGCCGGTACCTTTGAATCGCTCTACAGGGCGAGCAAGCTGGTAGCAGAGGACAAGATATAGGTGATATTCTAAATTATAAAGAAGCTATATTGCGTGAGTTACATAATGCGCATGACCTGACTTCATGGAAACCCTTCCAACAGCCTTCAGAGGTGATATATGCCCAGGTTATCTCATCACTATTGCCATTATTCTGTATTGCCCAGAGATTGCCCCTGACCGTATTGCTGTCAAATCTATCTTCTGCCGGTCCTGACGAGAAGGATCCGCCTTCGTTTACTGCATGCGCCAGCTCTTTAACAGCAGAACCATTTCTTTCTCCGCTTTTCTTTGGATTCTGGAATATCAGGGCATTACCCTGCTCCTTTACTATACCGTAGAACTTGTCCTCATTTCCGCATTCAAGACATTTATACATTTTTCCTCCCTGAGTATGATTTTTAAGAAATCTGTTAATATCAGTTATTATAGTATATTACCAGTTATAATCAATACAAAATAATATAATTATACATAAAAATATAATGTATATATAAATACTTAAAACACTATTAAAGTGTGTTACAATTATAATCAACACTAAAATTGACATAATAATTTAACTTTGCCAATATGCAGTAAATTCTGCTAATATAAGATTAATAAAATAAAATAAGGAGCGCAGGACTAATGGTTCATATGACAATCCCAAAAGACAAGGTACTGGTAAAGATCAAAATAGAATCTGCAATAATCACGGGTACGGTACATACGATGGTAAACGGCAGGCTCAGTGATTATATGACCGCCCATAGGGAAAAGTTTCTACCGGTAACTGATGCAGAAATATTTTACATTGAAAAAAACATCAATAAGATTGCTGATAGCGGGACAAAAAGAGAAGTAATATTTATTAATACTGAAAAAATAGAAGTGATTGAATATTTATAGAATACCTGCTTTACTATGGCCGGAGAGATGATTTCTAAATAATAAGAGATAATATATATTACAATATTAGAATATATATAGTATCATATAAACCATTAAAGACAAATTCTTTAATGAATTGTAAAACACAGAAAGGAAATTTATGTCAGAGAGTATAATGGAGTTGACGGATGCCAATTTCGAGTCTGAAGTGATAAGCTCAAGCACGCCGGTGCTTGTAGATTTCTGGGCAGTCTGGTGCGGCCCATGCAAGATGATTGGCCCAGAACTCGAAAAGCTTGCCGGAGAAAAATCAAGCGATGTCCTGAAGATCGGCAAGGTCAATGTAGATGAAAATAGGGATACTGCAATAAAATACGGAATAAGCAGCATACCCACACTCCTTTTATTTAAAGATGGCGAAGTGGCAAAAAAACTTATCGGCGCCATGGGAAAAGACAGAATACTCAGTGAGATCGGAGATTTCATATAGGAGTCTGTTCTAAAACTGGGCTCAGGTTTGCAATCTGATATTTTTATACGGATCAAGGCCTGAGGAAGAAGCGATATGATACCCGCGGTGACGATATACAATCTTAATGCCAGGATGATAGATATGGAAGTTTAAAGTGAGGTATTATGCCTTTAATCCTTGAACGCAAAAATGTACTGGATTTATATGCAGAAGCAGCTGAAAAAGGCTGGGTCATTCCCTGTTTCTGTACAGAAAATCTGACAACAACCGAGGCAGTTTTAACTGCAGTAAAAGAGTACGGTAAGGAGATTGGGCAGGACAATCTACCCATTACAATCGCTATTACGAATTTATACAGCCATCGCGCACAAACAACATTCTACACACATACTCGCCAATGGGATGTTGGATTAAGATTATTCCTGGCAGATTTAAAAGTACTTGTAGATAAAAATTCCCTCTTTTCTGACTTACGAGTGATGGTTCATTTGGATCATATTCAACACGATATTGATCGAGCACTCCTAAATTGGGATATGGCTCAGTTTTCATCTATTATGTATGATGCTTCAAGTCTGCCCTTTGAAAAAAACATAGAACTGACAAAGCGGTTTATTGAAAAGGAAAAATCTAATATTGTGATAGAAGGGGCCTGTGATGAAATTGTGGATGCAACCGGTAATGAAGTCAGCGAACTAACTGCGCCTGAGCGGGCCGAAAGATACATAAACCAGACAGAAGCAGATATGATTGTTGCAAATCTGGGGACCGAGCATAGAGCAAATACAGCAAACTTACAATACCGTGGTGATAAAGCCCGCGCAATCAAAGAAAAAATTGGTGGGAAAATTGTCTTACATGGATGTTCGTCAGTGCTGCCAAATCAGATTAGAAACCTATTCAATGATGGAATCCGCAAAGTAAATATTTGGACTACCCTGGAGAGGGATTCATCACCAGTCTTATTCAGGAAGATGATAGAGAATGCCTCTAAAATCATTGGTGAAGATCTCATGAATCAATTAATTGCAAATGGGTTATTTGGAGATAAATATAGAAAATCAGACAGGGCATCTATTAATTATTATACGACTGCTTATCGGCAGGATATTGTATTCCAGGTCATGAAAAAAATTGTCCGATCTTATTTAGAGCTTTGGTATCAATGATATAACATTCATTTCAACCTTATGAGACTT
>CBEVGD010000128.1:0-3760 GCA_965549355.1 uncultured bacterium
CGTGAAGGCGGAAGGACGATAGGCGCCGGCAGTGTTATCAGTGTTATAGAGTAAGCCTATAAATGCAGGCTCAAAAACACATATTTGCAGGTATAAATTGCGATAAGAAATAGCATGAATTATTAGTTGACAACATATTAATATAGTGTTAGTTTATTAACTTGCGTTTTCTATTAGAAAAAATTAATAAGAGATTCAAAGATGAGACAAATAATTACACTTGAATGCACGGAATGCAAGAGAAGAAACTATAGCAGCGATAAAAATAAAAGAAATACTCCTGACAGAATAGAATTAAAAAAGTATTGCAAATGGTGCAGAAAGCATACTGCACATAAGGAGACCAGATAGGGCTGTAGCTCCAATTGGTAGAGCACCGGTCTCCAAAACCGGGTGTTGTGGGTTCGAGTCCCTCCAGCCCTGCCAGATTTGAAAATTTAATAGAGTTAGAATGGTAGAGGTAGTTGAGCAAACGTGGTGGATCCACGTTTGGTGGACTCGAAAGGACGGACTGAGCTGAAAGCGAGGGAGTGCGCGTCTCTGCAGCGAACGGAGTGAGACGAAAGAACGAGTCCCTCCAGCCCTGCCAGATTTGAAAATTTAATAGAGTTAGAATGGTAGAGGTAGTTGAGCAAACGTGGATCAATAAATTATTGGTTACCAGAGGTGTTTTGTGGCAAAAAGAAAGATATCGAGAAAATATAAGAAAAAAGCGGTGATGGAAAAGCAGATGACCCGGGAAAGGAAGATGCCGGCCCCAAAGCCGAAACAAAAGTTTCATATATGGACTTTTTTAAAAAACATGCCGGGGAAAGTCGCTAAATTCTTTAGGGATGTCGTGCATGAGCTCAGAAGGGTCACATGGCCGACCAGAAAGGCGCTCTTTACTTATACTATAGTGGTGCTTGTGACAATTGCAGTATTTGGAGTATTGCTGGGATTATATGATCTTATTTTTCTACAGCTTGTGGAGCTTCTTGCAAAGATATGATTTTTAAATGGATGATGATATGAGTAGACCGAGATGGTATGTGATCAATTCATATGCCGGTTATGAAAATAAAATAAAGTTAAATCTGGAACGCAGGACCGAGTCTATGAATATGGGGGATAAGATATTTGATATCTATATTCCGAAGGAAGATATTGTCGAGATCAAAAGCGGAAAGAAGGAAATATCTTCTAAAAAGGTTTTACCCGGATATCTGCTGGTGAAGATGCATCTGGATGATGATTCCTGGTATGTTGTTAGGAATACCCCCGGCGTCACAGGTTTTGTAGGCAATAAGGATAAACCTGTCCCGTTATCGAGTGTGGAAGTTGGAAGAATAATGAAAAGGCAGGATTCCGGCAAACCCAGACCGAAAACAGATTTTGAGGTTGGACAGCCTATCAAAGTCACTACGGGACCGTTTGCTAATTTTGACGGTACCATATCTGAGATCAATGTGGATCAGGGCAAACTAAAAGTGCTCGTTTCAATATTTGGAAGACAGACACCGGTAGAATTGAGTTTCAGCCAGGTATCGAAGATATAGTAATAAAATTTGATTGAAATTTTATTACTACAATGTATAATACCAGTATTTGACTAAAGGCAGAGATAGATGGCAAAAGATATATTAGCACAGATAAAATTACAAATACCGGCAGGACAGGCAAATCCTGCTCCTCCAGTGGGGCCCGCACTCGGACAGCACGGAGTCAATATAATGGAGTTCTGCAAGGCTTTCAATGAAAAGACAGCCAGCCAGCAAGGCATGATCATACCTGTTATACTGACTGTTTATAAAGACAGGAGCTTTTCATTTATAACGAAGACCCCTCCTGCGGCGGTATTGATAAAGAAAGCGATAAACCTGGAAAAAGGTTCCGGCGAACCCAATAAGGAGAAGGTCGGGGAAATATCCAGACAGCAGCTCGAAGAAATAGCAAAGACGAAATTAGAGGACCTGAATGCGCGGGACCTGGATGCTGCAGTAAAGATTATTGCCGGTACGGCAAAAAGTCTGGGCGTGAATGTAGTATCATAGATCATTATATTAGATTTTATCCGGTTAAAGGCGGTTAGTTTTGAAAAAGGGAAAGAAATATATAGAAAAAGCAAAAGAGATCGAGAGATCCAAACTGTACGAGCCCAGAGAGGCTATTGAATGGATAATCAATAATCATTATACAAAATTTGAGGAGTCTGTTGATATCAGCATAAATCTTGGAGTGGATCCAAGAAAAGCTGATCAGATAGTCAGGGGAGCGCTTGTCCTTCCCAATGGAACCGGGAAAGTTCCCAAGATACTGGTATTTTCCCAGGGTGAAAAAGTAAAAGAGGCCCAGGATGCAGGGGCGGACTATGTTGGCGGAGAGGACTTTGTGCAGAAGATAAGCGGAGGATGGCTGGATTTTGAGGTATGTATAGCGACTCCTGATATGATGAAATATATAGGAAAGGTTGCAAAAATACTGGGTCCGAGAAAACTGATGCCAAATCCTAAATCAGGTACCGTCACTTTTGAAATAGAAAAAGCTGTAAAAGAAGCCAGGAGCGGTCGGCTGGAATACAGGACCGATAAAAATGGTGTTATACACGGTTCTATAGGGAGGGTCTCTTTTGAGGCTAAAAAGCTTCTTGAAAACTATCAGTCTTTTTTGAATGTCATAATTAAAGCCAGGCCTTCCTCAGCAAAGGGAAGATATATAGAGGGAATATACCTGTCTTCGACAATGGGTCCAAGTATTAAGATAGACCCGGATGGAGATTTAAAGGGAGAGGTAGCATAACGGTATAATAAGTAAAATAATATAAATTACTACCCGAGAAAGTAGGTGCTGGAGAGAAATTAGCTTAATATCCTACCGAGGTCAATAAGATTCAATAATCGGCCTTGTTTTCGGGGTCGGTTTTATTTTTAAATGTATTTTGAGATATTTGGAGGTCAAAGTGCCAAAAAAAGGGAATATAGAAGCAGTGGAAAATATAAAGAAAGTCTTTATGAGAAATGAAGGCATTATCTTTACGGACCACAGCGGACTGAAAGCGCAGGACGCGGTTGATATAAGGGATAAGCTTGTAGAGACAGATGCTTATCTTAAAATAATAAAAAATACGCTGGGGCTTATTGCAGCTCGGGATGTATTTTCAGATATAGATCTTAAAGAGATCTTTTCCGGTCCGACCAGCATAGTGATCGCAGAAAAAGATATTGTAAGCACGGCAAAGATAGTAAAGGAATTTTCAAAGGAGCTAAAGGCATTAAATATAAAGGCAGGTATTCTGGATAATAAGCTTATTGATGCTGATAGCATTAAGAAGATAGCGGACCTCCCATCAAGGGAAGTGCTGCTTGCGCAGATTGCAATGGCTATGCAGGCGCCTATTTCCGGACTTGTCAATACATTGTCCGGCATTACAAGGAGTCTGGTCACGGTGCTTGATGCAGTCAGAAGTAAAAAAGAGAGTATAACAAATTAATAAATTCCAGGGAGGAATAATGACAGAGAAGAAAGAAACCAAAGAAGAAGCAAAAAAGACAGAAATAGCGGCAAAGGCAAAAGAGACAAAAAAAGCAAACAGTAAAAATAAGAATATAGATGATATTCTTGGGTCCATTGAAAATATGACCGTACTGGAGCTCTCGGAACTTGTAAAGGCTCTTGAGGAAAAATTTGAAGTAAGCGCACAGGCCATGGTTGCTGCGGCGCCTGTTGCAGGAGCGGCTGCGGGTGCGGCACAGGTGGAAGAAAAATCAGAATTTGATGTAGA
>CBEVGD010000129.1:0-3694 GCA_965549355.1 uncultured bacterium
GTTAAATATATTCTTAATCCTAAAACCCATTAGAGCTGTTCCACGATATCTCTAACTTAATTTTCCCGGTAGATATTCTGACTTTAAAAAACTTCTAATCATTTAATAATTCTCCCTGCAGCACCTTCTCCTCTTTAAAACAATTAACCGGCCTTACAGGAATAATATAGGGCCTTCCATTATCGCTGTTGACTATAGCCTCAACTCCGTAAACATGAGATATATTATCCGGTGTAAATACTGAAGCAGGGCCTCCGGCATCAAATATCTCGCCTCCGTTCAGCATAATGACCCTGTCAGCATATCTTGATGCCAGATTAAGGTCATGTATTGCTATTATTGCAGATATATCTCTTTCCCATACAAGTGTCTTTATTATATCCATTACTTCAAGCTGGTGCCTTATATCAAGGTTTGATGTAGGTTCATCAAGAAGCAGGATATCTGCTTCCTGGGCAAGGGCGCGTGCAAGGAGTACTTTTTGCTTCTCACCGCCGCTGAGTTCTCCAAAATCTCTTAATGCAAAATCTGAAAGGCCTAAAAGCTTCAGTACGCCTGCTACCTTGTCTATATCCTCTTCACTGCTTCTCCAGCTTGTATGAGGACGCCTTCCCATAAGGACAGTATCAAATACCGTAGAAGGAAATGTATTCGGGGAGCTCTGCGGCACATATCCGATGCGCCGGGCGATCTCTATCCTTTTCATCTTTGCCATATTTTTCTCACCTAGAAATATATTTCCCTTCTTAGGCTTTAGTATACTGTCTATTAGTCTGATAAGAGTGCTCTTTCCGCTCCCATTGGGTCCCACTATGCCCAGTATCTCTGAAGGGCAAAGCTCAAGGCATATACTGTCCAGTATAGATACGGATGAATATGAAAATGCAATATTTTCTATTTTAAGTCTCACCAGTATTCCCCCCCCTTTTCTCATTATAAGGTAAATAAAAAGCGGCACTCCAAGAAATGCAGTAATTACTCCTACAGGCAGGATAATAGGCGACATTATAGTCCTTGCAATAGTATCTGATACTAAAAGAAGGGCTGCGCCCACAAGAGCTGATGCCGGAAGCAAAAACTTATTATCTCCTCCGATTATCATGCGGCATATATGCGGGGCAATAAGTCCCACAAAGCCGATTGTTCCCGTAAAACATACTATGCTTGCCACAAGAAGAGAGGATACTACCATAATAAGTATTCTTGTCTGCTCTACCCTGACCCCGAGGCTCTTTGCGCTTTCATCTCCGCTGCTCATTATATTTAGATCCCAGGATTTCCAGATGAGTAGAGGTATACATACTGCTACTACAGTAGCTACAATAGCAAGCTTATCCCATGAGGATCTACCAAGGTCTCCTACCATCCAGAATACTGCTGCCTTTACCGCCTCTGCTTCTGCAAAATACTGCAGCAGCGTAGTCATGGCAGAAAAGAGAAACATCATGGCAATCCCTGTAAGTATCATAGTCTCAGGCCTGGCACCTTTTTTGCTTGATAGTCCCAGTATTACCGCAGAACATAGCAGGGCAAAAATAAAGGCATTTCCAATTATAAGATACTTTCCTCCAAAGATACCTGCACCATATATTATGGCAAGAGAGGCGCCGAAGCCGGCAGATGATGCAATTCCCAGCATATAGGGGTCGGCAAGCGGATTTCTGAGTACGCCCTGCGTGACACAACCTGCAGCGCCGAGTCCGATACCGGCGAGAACACCCATAAGTATCCTCGGGAGCCTTAGCTTCCAGACACATACCTCTGCCAGCCAGGTAGTATTAAAATGGCCGGGGAAGAATTTATTTAAAAGGGCAGAGTAGGCGCCTCCGAGTGAAACATCTGCTGTTCCAAGGGATAGTGCCAGTCCAATAAGGAAGGTTATGATTAGGATAATGACAAGGATAAATATAATTCTTCTTCCTGTGAACTTTTTATATTGTTTCTTTATGGTACCCTTTTTTGTATTCTCTATTGCTGCCAAGTTTATTTCCTTTCTTAATGCAAGTACGGCATGGTTGTTAAATCGTAGTTGGTATACTTGATTTATCTACTTCTAATAGCTTCTTCATTATTTTTCCCCTTTTTTCCTTTTGTTTGACTCTGCTTGAAGGGCAGGTTGCCCTGTCTTGGGCAACCTGTTTTATTATTGTTATTTACTTCTTGCTATGATTCAGGATAGGCAAATACGCCATTCTTTTCCAGGTTATAATCTAACCCCTGGAATTCCGTCAGGAATTCTTGATGGATTGCCTTTGGGTCCAGATCCGCGAATAACTCTGGATAAAACCACTTTGCCATGTATTGAAGACTGATAAACCAGTAGAAGGCAATAAGATCGCTCTCAATTAAATAAATCTCTTCCCCTTTAACAGCATCTGTGTGCTTAAATACATCATTGTTCATGATATCTTCTCTCATAGCCATAACCTCAGACGTATCATTAGCATTGTATCCCACTATAGGATGGCCAGATTTGCTCATACTTGAAGATACTAACCTGATCATGATGGAAGGATTCTGCTCGATTACCCATTCAGAATCCACAGTAACCCGGTTCTCCCCAGGAAGACTATCAGCTATATTGATACCTCCTGCCATTTCAAATGTTGGCATATACCAGTAGTTATCTCCCCCAAAAGTTTTATAGGATGCTCCAGGTGTGATTTCCACCTCTTTACTACTAAACGCGAATATTCGAGACTTATCTTCCTCTGGGAGTCCTCCAACTTTATCAACAATATTATTTACATGGTTCTGGTACCAATTGATATACTCGTCTGCCCTATCTTCTTTTCCAAAAATAAGCCCAAGTTTTTTCACATTTTCTGTATAGGAAAGTGGCGGGCCAGCATCTAAGCGAACAACCGGTATTTCCGGCTCAAGCATTTCTTCAAGTTCTGCTGGTTGTGAGTAGTTTGCAAAAACAACATCTGGTTTAAGCTCAAATATTTTTTCATAGTCGTAATTACCCCATGAACCAGCTGTTGGTAACTTACTTAACTCAGGGAAAAATAGAGACATAGAATCCTTTATCCATTGAGGCACACCAACCACTTTTTCCTCTGCTCCGAGTGCTTTTACAACATTTAATTCAATGCCGCAGCCAAGGACCAGTATCCTCTCCACCGGTAATTTTATTGTAACCTCTCTACCGGAGTTATCGGTGATGGTTACTGTCTTAGGTTCTTCGGCTTCAGCTTCTTTCTCTACCTCTTCTTCAGCAGCTTCAACTGGGGCTTCCTCACTTGTTTCAACTGCAATCTCCTCCTCTAACTCTACAGTTTTGCATCCAATAACTAAGGTAAGGACCATAATTAGTACCAGAGTCATTGAAACTATTTTTGATATTCTGTTTATCATTTGATTTTCTCCTCTCATGTTAATTTAATAAACAGCAAATATATTTATATATAAACTTACTTCTTGTATTCTGATTACAAGATGTAAGAGAGTATTATTAATATTAACTTAAGATTTTCGGGGGAGAGTAGCTCTGGAAGGCTATATTGCATTAAAAAAATAACCACTTCTTCCTCGAAAAGCGCTTACAACAAAATTTTAAGCCTATAGCAGGTCTCCTGACTTATGGGACTTTACTCTTTGCCTTCCCGGCTAATTAGTTACCAGTGGCGTTAATTTAAGAGTACACACCCAATTACAGTGACGGGATCGCTCCAGATTTTCACTGGATTCC
>CBEVGD010000130.1:0-3388 GCA_965549355.1 uncultured bacterium
ATTAAACTATGATAAAAAGGCCCGGTACAATCAAATATAATTTTTAATAAAAATTTCAATATAATTAGAAACTGTAGTTGCATTTGCGCCAAGGGTACTGGCAAGTTCCCGGACAGATACTTCAGACCCAAGTTGCAGAGCGATTTTTGTTAAAATATCCTTTGCCAATTTTTCATTTTTTAAAGCATATATGTTGATAATGTCTTTCAATACATATGTATCTAAAATATTTTGCAATAAGTCAATTTTTTCTGATTCAGAGAGCATGTTACCTGCGTATACTTCCGGGTATGACCCGAAGACTTGCAGGTGATCAGCTAGTTTTTTATGAAGATCATGTCTAATATATTCTTCTACATTAGCGTTTTCATCAATTTCCTCTATAGAAAGCGGCAGGCAATAACTTTCAGAAAATCTTCCGGCAAGAGTATCAAAATTTGCTGATTTTTGCCTTAGTTCGCTACTTCCGGTAGCAATAATTTTTACACCAAATTCATCATGAAGAATTTTAAGGGCAACCGTACTCTCAGGGTAATTTTGCACTTCATCGATAAGAATGACTTTATGCGCTAAAGCAATTTTTTCGAGTCTATCTCTTTTAGGAACAAATACTTCTCTGTCAGAAAGTAAATCAAAATTAAATACGGGCAGCGATAATTTTAATCCGATATCTTTAATTATGGTTGTTTTTCCAGAACGTCTTGGCCCCCAAATAAAGAATATCTTACGCTTGTCCCCATTAACGTAGTCTTCTATTTGTTTCCTGATATGTCTCTTTAACATAATACTTACATTTTAATACTAAAATGGATAGTGTCAATATGCAATTTGGTATCAAAATGAATAATAGCTGAATATACTGAGATGTTTTATAATCCGAAACGATTACATCCAGCATTAGGCTATAAATCGCCGATAGAGTTTGAAAGGATGTATTAACTCAAGTATCTACTCTATGTGTCCTATAAATAGGGGGGAAGTCATTTGGTTGTTTATAGAATTGTGATCCAGAGCAAGTTCCTATAAATTATGATAGAATTAAAAAATAATAAAGATATAAACAAGATGTGAAAACATGGCTTAAGAAATCAGAAGAATTTATAGATGAGGTTGATAAGTTGGCGTTTAAGAAAATAGAATTATAGTTGCAGGGAGAAAAATGCCTCAGGCAGGAAAAGTTCAAAAACTTAACAGGATCCTGATGGGAAAAAGGGTAGCGGAAATAGACAGCAAGGCTATTGCTGGCGGGATAGACTCAAAGAAACTGATGAAAAATGCAGGTGTCGGCGTCGCCATGGAGATCATTAGCGATTATAGTGATACCGGTCTGAAGAGGGTCCCCCGGGGAGCAGTCATCTGTGGAGGCGGCAATAATGGGGGGGATGGTTTTGTCGCGACGCTGCACCTGTTGGAATTTGGATACAATATAAAAATATATCATATTGTCCCTCCGGAAAAATTCTCGCCCGATTCATCCTTTTATTATAATAAATTGTCCGGAAAGGCTCCTGACAGGTCCGAATATCTTAAATCCGGCAGCAGCAGCCTGAAAGGCTTTGCAGAAAGGCTAAAGGATTGTGAATTTATAATTGATGCTATTTTTGGCACAGGACTTCACGGTAATTCTGTACGGGGACATGCCAGGGATATTATTGAGATAATAAATTCTGTCAGCAGGCAGGGGGCAGGACCAAAGGTCTATTCTATAGATATACCTTCCGGTATAGATTCGAATAATGGAAAGGTGCTGGGAAGCGCAGTATATGCAGACAGGACCATTACTTTTGGCTGCAAAAAAGTAGGAAATATAAATTACCCCGGAGCTGATCATAATGGACGGATAAGCATACTGGACATAGGCATACCTGCCGGATATTATAAGGAATATGAGCAGATATTTGAACCATCTTTTGAATGGGTATCAGATAAAATACCTGAGAAACAGTCCTGGACCTATAAGCACAGGGTGGGGAAACTTCTAATAGTGGCAGGTTCGCTTGGATTCACCGGAGCGGCATCAATGGCCTGCATAGGAGCCTTAAGGTCCGGAGCAGGGCTGGTAACGCTTGTATGTCCCGGAGAGCTCAATGAAATATTTGAGGAAAAGCTTACTGAAGTAATAACCTATCCCGTAAAGCAAACTGATATGGTATCACTTCATTTTGACAGCCTGGATGAGATCCTGGATCTTGCTGAAGGAATGGATGCGGCGGTAATAGGGCCAGGCGTATCCAGGGACCCGGGCACCATTCACCTGGTGAGGGAGCTGGTAAAAAAGGTAAAAATACCGGTCGTGCTGGATGCTGACGGCCTGCAGTCCCTCAGGGGGCCCCATAATATAGAAGACGAACAAAAGATGAGGAGTGCAGATCTTGTAATAACCCCGCATGCCGGAGAACTTTCATCAATATTGGGTCTGGAGAAAATAGCTCTGGAAGAAAGGCTTGAGATAAATGAGCAGGCAAGCCGAAAGTTTAAGGCAGTATCTGTTCTCAAGGGAGCAAGAACGGTCATCTCAGATAGTTTTCCTGATAATAATTCGAAAAAAAACCGGGGGAAAAGTCCGGTAATAAGCTATATCAATCCTACAGGCAACTGGGGCATGGCAAGCGCAGGGACAGGGGATATACTCTCGGGTATAATAGGTTCGCTTCTTTGCCAGGGGATGATTCCCATTGAAGCGGCTGTCTGCGGCACATATATCCACGGTCTGGCTGCAGATATAATATGCAAAAGGACGAGCAGGACATCCCTTATAGCAACGGACCTGTTGGAGGGGATGAAAGAAGTATTCCTGGAAATAGAAAAAATAAAATATGCAAAGGAGATGTAGCATGGGAGAAGAACAGGCAGTAAAGGATATAATGGTAAAGGAAGTTATTGCAATACAAAAAGACGCTTCGGTAGAAGAATTATCCAGCCTGCTTATAGAAAACAAGATAAGCGGAGTCCCCGTAGTTGACAGCAAGGGAACTCTTGTCGGAATAGCAACTGAAGGCGACCTGATCATAAAAGATTCCGATCTTCATTTCCCCAGATATTTTAAATTGCTTGATAGTATAATCTATCTGGAAAGCCTGAATAAATTCAAAAATAATCTTAAAAAATACCTTGGTACAAAGGTCGAAGATGTGATGACAGCTAAAGTGAGGACCGTGAAATTGGATACGCCTGTAAGCGAAGCCGCAAATCTTATGATCAAATATAATATCAACCGGCTTCCCATTATGGACGAACAGAGTAATATGGTGGGAATAGTAACCAGGGCAGATATTGTAAGATCAATGGTCAAATAGAAAGATAAAGAGGTATTTTTAACAGAAGGAGATAAATGCAGCTGGATCCAAGAAAAAATAACAGTTTTGCCCGGGCAGAGATAGACCTTTCA
>CBEVGD010000131.1:0-3374 GCA_965549355.1 uncultured bacterium
AATAATTACCAATATATCCGCCCAAGCAGGAAAAATAAAAAAAAGAATCGAAGAAGGACTTTCTCGTTCTGCACACAATATTGATCATGTTATGCGTGTTTTTAATTTATCAAAAATAATCGCTCAAACTGAATTAGATGTAAATATTAACATCCTTGAACCAGCAGCTTTACTGCATGATATAGCAAGGTCTATTGAATCCAATGATAAATCTGGAAAAACTGATCACGCCGTATTAGGTAGCGAAATGGCTGTCGATATTTTAAAAGAATTGCATTATTCATCATCAGAAATTAAGCAGATTCAACATTGCATTTCTTCTCATCGCTATAGAACTAATAATATCCCTCAAACAATAGAAGCAAAGATTTTATTTGACGCAGATAAGCTTGATGTCATTGGATCTGTTGGTATTGCCAGAACATTTATGTTAGCAGGTCAATTTGGACAAAGAATAACTGCAACGACTAACGATGAATATAATGAAAAGAATATTGTAAACAATGGAAGGATAAAAGATGTTTCCAAACATTCTCCTTATATGGAGTATGAATTTAAATTTAAAAAGATTCCTCAAAAATTATTTACGAAAGAGGGTAAAAGAATTGGAGCAGAAAAATTAAAATATATGGAGCAATTCTTTTCTATTTTAGATAAAGAACTTAATTGCGAAATATGAAATAACCACTTAACAAAATTAAGAAAGAATACTTCCGATAAAGCCCTCCGCTTCGCTCCGGGACAAGCCGGCAACTTAGCGGGTCGTTATCTGTAATGGAGGATAAGCCGGATGTTAAGAGGAAAATATATTCAAAGTTGTTTAATTATTATATTTACATGCTCGTATAATAGTAGATTCGCTTGTATTTAACTCTCTGGCGATCTTATTATGAGACATTCCCAGAGTATGCAGCTGTTTTGCCTTTGTAGATATTTTCTGATATAAAGGAATCTGCCTTGTTGGTAATGTTCCTAAAATCTTATTAATTTAAATTATGATAAAAGATAAGGACAGTTTTAAAGATTATTTAGTAGAGTTTCCAAATTATCTATCAATGTTCATCTTTCCATTATATTTTCTAACATTGAGTCCGATCTTGCTGGATATTAGTAAATCAACAGGGATAGAGACAGGTGATCTTAACCTGATATTTACATTTTTTACTATAGGAAGTGTAGCGGGCCAGCTTACATCGATTTTATATAATAAGAAGTTTAAGTCCCTTACGATCATAGTTGCGGGTTTTATAGTATTAGTACCGATCACAATGATCTTGAGCCTGACCAAAGAGTTGTATGGTTTTTTTATCCTGTATTTGATCAGCGGATATATTCTGGGAGTAATATGGCTGCAGGCTAATCAGAATATATCAAGAAGCAGGATTAAAAATAAAGACAGGTTGACAACTATTGCACTGAGCTTCTATCCTATTGGAGCCCTCATATCGCCATATATTTCTTTCTCTCTCGTGGCCAGGGGGCTTGATTGGAGATATATTTATTATTTATTGATTTTTTTAATTCTTCTAATACTGTCCCTGTATCTGTCCATAACAAAGAGGATTAAATACCTGGTACTGGAGCCTGAAAAAAGGCTGTCCCTAAAAGAGATATTTTCACAAAAGAGTAAGAATATTCTTTTCATGTTAACAGCGGTAATGCTTCTATTCTATACAATGTCTGAGACTGTAATCGCTACATGGGCACCTACATTTTTCAGGAGTGAAAGGTTCTTTAATGTGGGCGAAGCCACACTTCTGATATCTTTATTCTGGGCCGGCATACTGGCAGGAAGAGTTATTACCGGGATCCTGGCAGGCAGAATAAAAACAAACCACCTTATTCTTATGCTATCTATCCTGTCTCTTGCGACTATTATTATCCTGTATTTTTCCCAGAGCAAAAATTCCAACCTTGTAATAATGATTTTTGTCGGACTGGGGTATTCATCGATTTTTCCATTGCTTGTATCTTCCGGGAGCACCATGTATAAGTCAGGCAGCGGTGTACTTCTGACTATACTATTCGCATCGGCAAACCTGGGAATCGCAGCTGCTCCATATTTAACCCGGTTTTTATCAGGATTTGGAATGTTGGCCTCTATCTCATTGGCGCCAATACTGATGATAGTCTTAGTTGCACTTGTCGTTTCTTCAATTGTATATTCCGGAAAACTCAATAAAAAACATAAGGATGCTTAATATTTTAAGCAGAGCAGATGCCTGAACGCAATAATTGCTGCAATAATGAAACTAAATAGTGTAATTCTGGCCAATGATACATTAAATTTTTTTTATTTATGTTAATATATTGCGTATTATTTAATTAATAGATATATAAGAGGTAGTGATGACAGAATTAGAAAAATGTGAAGAATGTGGAAAAGTAATAAAAAACGAAGAACACGCTCCGTACTGCGAGGATTGCGATAAGAAGCTTGATAAGCAGTTTGATACAATCGAAGATAATATATCGATCTTTAAAGAATTGCTTGACAGCGAAATAGATACGCTTAAAAAATTTGAGACCGCAGATATTGAGGACCTTTTCAAAAGGGTCCATAAAAAGTTTAAGGATGATGGAAAACTGGATAATGAGAGCCTGATTGTCTTAAACAAGTTAAAAGGCATCTTTAAGCTAAGTGAATCAAAAATGGGGCTTCCCCCGATTAAAGTGGTCAAAGAGACAAAAGAGGATAAATTAATAAAAAACAATAAATGTCCCGGATGTGAGAAAAAGATACAAAAAGATTTTAACCTCTGTCCCTATTGCGGCTATAGGCTAAATAAAGATTTTAAACAAAATTCCTGAATTCTCTCCTTGTGCTGTTGTATGGTTTTAGTTGTTTTTATTTAGGATTTTAAGTACAATCTTCTTTATTATCAAGCCAAGTATTAAAATTAAGGAATAGTATTATCCATATCTATAAACTTGATTCCAAATGAAATCTCAAAAGGACCAGATATTAAATGGTGATTTAAGGGTACTGCTTTTTAGATTTTCCATCCCTTCGATAGTAGGGATGATAGTAAGTGCCCTTTATAACTTAGTAGATACTATTTTTGTAGGTAATGGAGTGGGTCCGATCGCCATTGCTGCACTCACGATAGTATTTCCCATACAAATAATCATGCTGGCTATTGGCCTGATGATAGGTGTGGGTTCCGCATCTATCATTTCAAGGGGACTCGGAAAAGGGGATGAGGGACTTGCGGCAAAGACTGTAGGAAATGCGGTTATTGTAAATATAATATTAAATGCGTTTCTGATGTCCGCAGCTTTAATATTTATTGATAATATTTTAAAGTTTTTCGGCGCATCTGCTAATGTCATGCCATATGCCCGCGATTATCTTTCTATTATACTTATTGGGT
>CBEVGD010000132.1:0-3338 GCA_965549355.1 uncultured bacterium
AAATCTTTAAAAAGGAGAAGCAAACATCTATGAAAGTCAATTTGCTGAGATATACAGAAAAGCCTGAAAAAATGGTTGCAGTAGCTGCCAGATTATGCTATTCACCGGTCGGTGTTGATGAATTGATGGAAAAGTTAAGCGATGAAGAAGTTAATAAATTAGTAAGATTTGTGGTTAAAAGCGGTCATCTTAGCACTACTGAACATATTAATTTTACATTTGCAATAGAAGGGATATCCAGAGCCCTTACCCATCAATTAGTCAGACATAGAGTAGCCTCATATAATCAACAATCTCAAAGATATGTGAAATTTAAAGATAAGTTTGAATATATAACCCCAACCTCCATAGAGAATAATAGTGATGCCAGGAAAAAATATAATGATCTGGTTGTGGAAATCCATAATCTTTATAAAGAACTACTTGACAGCGGCATAAAAGCTGAAGATGCAAGATATATCCTGCCCAATGCATCGGAAACTAAGATAATTGTAACAATGAATGGAAGGGAGCTTCTGCATTTCTTTACTGTCAGATGCTGTAACAGAGCGCAGTGGGAAATAAGAGAATTAGCGACTAATATGCTAAAACAGGTAAAAAGAGCGGCTCCTGTGGTTTTTGAAAAGGCAGGTCCAAATTGTCTCAGAATGCCATGCCCGGAAGGTAAATTCAAATGTGATGATCCTCCAAAAGCAAGTGATTTTAATACCTGAAGCTGATAAAAAATATTAAGTTGGTAATATTATAATCCTTATACACTGGTATTTCTCCAGGGATAAAAAATGTTAACAATATGAAAATTAATGCAATTAAAAATTTGACAATAAACTATTGCAATTTTAAAGTTTTAACAGTAGTATTTGTTGTTAGATAAAAATTAACATGTTCTTTTAAATATGAATATTACAAGTTTGTAGTGAATTAATTCTTAAAAGGGAATCCAGTGAGAATCTGGAGCGATCCCGTCACTGTAATTGGGTGTGTACTCTTCTAAACGCCACTGGCAAGCAATTAGCCGGGAAGGCAAAGAGTAAAGTCCCATGAGTCAGGAGACCTGCTATAAACTAAAATATTTTGTAAGCGCTTTTCGAGGAAGAAGTGGTTATTTTTTTAATGCAATATACCCTTTTAGGACTACCCTCCCCCGAAGGTTTTAAGTTGATATTAATCAGTTTATAGTAGAAAACTTATAAAAAATATAGTCACACTGTAAAAATAACACTATAAATTTTTTAAATATGCGGAAAAAAGTAGATTATTCAGCAGGAACTGTATTAACAATTAAATAAATAATTATTTTATAAATAGCGAGTACAAATAATGAAGAAGAATAAGACAAAGACAGCTAAATTCAGAACAGTAAATAGAAAGATCATTACTTACTCTATAGCAGCAGTAATAATATTATTTCTTATTATAATTGTTGCATCGTCTGTAGGTTCTGCAAGAGTGCCCATTACTCAGACATACAAACTTGTCTTAGATGGAATACCGCTGATCAGAAATCTTGTGGATATTACCGATATAAATCCAAATTATAGAACAATAATCCAGGATGTCAGGCTTCCCCGCGTATTTTTAGCCGTACTTGTCGGCATGGCGCTATCCGCATCGGGAGTGATGTATCAGGGTTTATTCAGGAATCCGATGGCGGATCCCTATATTATCGGTATTTCATCAGGGGCATCACTTGCTGCCACTATAGCAATAATAGCAGGGTTTTCAACAGGAATAAGCGGAGTATCAGGCGTTATAGTTTCTGCTTTTGCGGGCGCTCTTGCAGTATCTTTTATTGTATTTAACATATCCAGAGGCAGAGGCGGCTATATATCAGTGCTTACATTGATCTTATCCGGTATTGCAATCGGATCTCTTTGCGGTGCGGGAACTTCATTTTTAATGATGATCGGCGATGAAAATCTTCATAGAGTTGTTTTCTGGATAATGGGAAGTCTTACAACCTCGCAATGGGTGCAGGTAAAAATAGTCGGTCCGGTAATAATAATAGGCTGCATCGGTCTTTTCCTGTATACCAAAGATTTAAACATAATAACACTGGGAGAAAAAAGGGCAAAACAGCTGGGTATAAATGCTGAGCTTATGAAAAATGTAATTATAGTCATAACTTCATTTGTGGTGGCAGCAGCAGTATCGGTATCAGGGATAATAGGATTTATCGGACTTGTAGTCCCGCATATGATAAGAATAATGGTCGGTCCCGATAATAGGGTTTTATTACCAGTCTCCGCCTTAAGCGGTGGGGTCATATTGCTTTTAGCTGATACTCTGGCCAGAACAATTATGAGCCCAAGAGAGATACCTGTTGGAATTATTACGGCACTGTTGGGAAGCCCATTTTTTATTTATCTATTGAGAAAAACAAGAGACAGAATAGTGGCTTAAGATGATGAATAATAATCAAGAAGAAACAGCAATTGAAATCAAGGATCTTGATTTCAATTATGGACAGCAAAAAATCATAAATAATTTTAGCCTGAAGATAAAAAAAGGTGAATTTGTAGCATTACTTGGTCCTAATGGAGTGGGCAAGACAACTATATTTAATATAATCTCGGGGATACTGCCTTTCAAAAAAGGCAGTGTAAAGATCTTCGACAGAAGTATCTCTAAAATGAGACCGGGAGAGATAGCAAAATATATAGGAGTGGTCCCCCAGGAGAGTACTTCTAATTTCAACTTCAGCAATCTTGAAATCGTACTTATGGGTAAAACTTCTCAGACTTCAAGATTTAAAAATGAGACCGAAGATAATTATAAACTCGCTATGGAATCTATGAAGCTAACCAAAACAGAACACCTGTCTGACAGAGGATTTATGGAAATAAGCGGAGGAGAGAAGCAGAGGGTAGTAATTGCGCAGGTGATCACACAGGAGACAGATATATTATTACTTGATGAGCCGACATCAAATCTGGACATAAACTTCCAGATTGAAATAATGCAGCTTATATCAAAAATAAAAAAAGACAGAAATTTGACTGTTGTAGGAGTCTTTCACGATATGAATCTCGCTGCCCAGTATGTCAGCAGAATAGTTTTGATGAAAGATGGTAAAATATTTAAAGACAGCACTCCTGAAAAAGTTTTAACACCTGAAAATATTTATGATGTATTCAGGGCCCATATAATAACTGAAAGAAATCCTTTTACAAATAAAATATATATAACTCCCCACTATAACAATCATAATGAATTTATAGTCAAACCGGAAAAAAGAAGAAAAATTCATATAATAGCGGGCGGCGGCAGTGGTTCCTATTTGTTCAATATACTATCAGGCGAGGGTCATGATATTTCAACCTGTATTTTAAGCAGTA
>CBEVGD010000133.1:0-3285 GCA_965549355.1 uncultured bacterium
TTGGCACCTCGATGTCGGCTCATCGCATCCTGGGGCTGGAGAAGGTCCCAAGGGTATGGCTGTTCGCCATTTAAAGCGGTACGCGAGCTGGGTTTAGAACGTCGTGAGACAGTTCGGTCCCTATCCTCTGTGGGCGCAGGAGAATTGCGGGAATTTGTCCCTAGTACGAGAGGACCGGGATGAGTGAACCTCTGGTGTGTCAGTTGTTCCGCCAGGAGCATTGCTGATTAGCCAAGTTTGTAAGGGATAAGTGCTGAAGGCATATAAGCACGAAGCCCCTCCCAAGACTAGTTCTCCCATCCATTTGGAGTAAGACCCCATGTAGATTACATGGTTGATAGGTCAGAAGTGTAAGCGCAGCAATGTGTGTAGCTGACTGATACTAATAGGTCGAGGACTTATTTTTCTAATACTGCTATGAAGTTTTGAGAGAACAGCTGGAATAATGCAGACATTCTAAAGTTTACGGTGGCTATAGCGAAGGGGAAACACCTGTTCCCGTCTCGAACACAGAAGTTAAGCCCTTCAGCGCCGATGGTACTTCACTGGCAACGGTGCGGGAGAGTAGGTCGCCACCGTTTTTTTATTTCTTATATTAAGCTCTATGTTTGTTTCTCATATAAGAGATAAAAAAACAAAGCAAATATCTTATTGCTAAACTAAATCCAATCCAAATGCTATAAGTTAAACTTCAAATCTCTAAATTAATGAAAATATATCTGTAATTGTTTGAAAAATATAATTTTTTTTCAAATAAGCAAAATATTGAAAAATATTTTAATATATCTGTATAATTAAAATAAAATATTTAGTATAATCATAAAATAGAAAAATTATTGAATAATATTAGTAATATAATAATTTTTAATAAAGATAAGGAGATATCATGGAAAATATTGACGTCATCAGGGCAAAATGTGATAAAGAGAATTTTAGTAAATTAGAAGCTATTGATAATAAGTATTTAAATGATTTTATTTCCAAATTCGCAGATCTTCTAAAGCCGGATTCAATATTTATCTGTAATGACAGTAATGCGGATTTTGATTATATAAGAGAAAAGACTTTGCGGGACGGTGAAGAATCAAAACTTGCGGTACGGGGGCATACAATTCATTTTGATGGAATAAATGATCAGGCCAGAGATAAAAAAAGAACAAAGTTCCTTGTCCCAAAAGGTGTAGAATTTGGCAAGGGTCTGAATGTAATAGATAAGGGAGAGGGACTGAAAGACATGAGCAAGATCATGTCGGGCATTATGAAGGGAAGAGAGCTCCTTATAGTATTTTTTACCCTGGGGCCTGCAGATTCTCCATTTACAATTCCAGCTGTCCAATTGACTGATTCAAGCTATGTGGCCCATTCAGAAACAATATTATACAGGCCCGGATATGGAGAGTTTATGAGAAGAAGCGAAGATAAGAGCTTCTTTAAATTTGTCCATTCTGAAGGAGTATTAGAAAACTCAGTAAGTAAAAATGTTGATGGCAGGAGAATATATATCGATACTGAAGAGGATATCGTCTACTCCATGAATACTCAGTATGGAGGAAACACTATCGGCCTGAAAAAGCTTGCTATGCGGCTCGGAATAAGCAGAGCCTCAAAGGAAGACTGGCTCACGGAGCATATGTTCATTGCCGGGATACACGGACCTTCAGACAGAGTCACATATTTTGCCGGAGCCTTTCCTTCAATGTGCGGGAAGACTTCAACTGCGATGCTAAGAGGTGAGACAATAGTCGGAGATGATATAGCATATATAAGAAATATCGGGGGACGGGCAAGGGCAGTCAATGTTGAGACCGGCCTGTTTGGAATAATCCAGGATATTAATCCAGATGACGATCCTATGATATGGAAGATTCTTCACGAAGAAAATGAAATAATATTTTCAAATATATTGAAAACAGAAGACGGCAGGATCCACTGGATTGGAAAACCGGGGGAAATGCCCAAAAGCGGTATAAACTATACCGGAGAATGGCAGCCCGGCAAAAAAGACGGAGAAGGCAATGAAATAACTCCTTCCCATAAAAATGCAAGATTTACTGCAAGTCTGAAGACCATGGAAAATGTGGATCCGGGGCTTGATGATGCAAATGGCGTCGAGCTTGGGGGAATGGTGTATGGAGGAAGAGATTCAGATACGTGGGTCCCTGTACTGGAAGCATATGATTGGGCGCATGGTATTGTAACCATGGGTGCATCTATAGAATCTGAGACAACAGCGGCTACGCTGGGGAAAACCGGTGTAAGAACCTTCAATCCGATGTCTAATATGGATTTTCTTTCAATACCGATGGGAAAATATGTAGATATAAATATAAAATTTGGAGAAAAGTTAGAAAACTGCCCATCCATATTTTCGGTAAATTATTTTCTAAAAGATGCAGATACCGGAGAATTTTTAAATTCTAAGCTTGATAAGCTGATATGGCTTAAGTGGATGGAGCTCAGAGTAAATGGCGAAGCCGGTGCGATTGATAATGGCATGGGCTATATCCCCGAACATAAAGATCTGGCGATGCTGTTTAAAAAATATCTTGATAGGGCATACAGTATTGAAGATTATGTAAAGCAATTTACATTAAGGGTAGCGGAAAACCTGGCAAAAATCGATAGGATCACAGATATTTATAAAAATGCGGGTCCCGAAGTTCCGGAGAGGCTGTTTAAAATACTTGAGGATCAAAAGAAAAAGCTCCAGGCCATAAAAGCAGAAAAAGGTGATTTTGTCTCACCGCAGGAGCCTGTCCAATAAGCCAGAATCCAGTTCTCTGACAGGTTCCCGGGATTTAAAATAGGGAAGAAAATAAAATTAAAAAATAGCCTGTATTTTTTACAGGCTATTTTTTAAAACTTATACATCACAAGACCGGTGCATGGTTTCGGCCAGAAGAAAGTGGATTTCTGCGGCATGAGTCCTCCTGAATTACATATATCTTCCATTTCATTAATAGTCGGGGGATTAAGGAATATTGCAAGATCCGATACTTCTTCTTTTACATCATCAATAATACTGTCTTCATTGTGATTGAATGAGATATTCTTAATAGTATAGAGCCTATCAAGTTCTTTAAGAATATCATTGTGAAGAATATAGATATCCATTTCCGGCTTACTTGCAAAATCCTTGCTGTTTAGAATCAGGCTGTGGGCCCCGTTTTTATGATAAAAAATAAAACCGGCAATGTTTTCTTTTCTGAAACCATCAAGAACGGCTTTAATGTCAGATGCATTATTAATATTTAATGGCTTAACAGTGTATTTGCTTTTCGCAAT
>CBEVGD010000134.1:0-3272 GCA_965549355.1 uncultured bacterium
GGCGATACTTGTAAAGATGGTCATATCGGTTCCCGATAAAAACATACATAAAGAACATTTTACAAAAAGGACAATCGAGACCCAGGGTTCAAGACCGGTGCAGAGATATATAAAACATCTTGACAAGATTACTATGATACAGAATTATCTCGAAGAACTGGCAGATAAGAATAAAATAAAAATAATACAAAATCACAATCTTGACCATACGGTAAAGGAAGCTCTGGAACTGGTTTTCAAGAGGATAAAAGATGAATTTGCAAAAGCGGGGGAAGAATATGCCCATATTATCTGAAGTCCGGGAACCAGTTCCCGGACAGGCTCCTAATGGCGGCTGACCGTAAATGAGATTTCTGTTTTCTCAGAGTCATTATATTCCACGATCGCCTTATAATCACCGGGATAGTATGCATCATCCCTTTTAAGGAAATACACTGCTATTTCCCCGCTTCCGTCCTCTTCGACCGCTATAGTGTCTTCCTGCATCGTTTTATAGCCTTCTTTCCCATAATAGAGCCAGTTTGTACCGATGGTGTCTCCGGCCTTTACATCTTTCACGGGGATCATAAGGTATATGCTGGAATTGACGGCGTTGAAATCCGTCCCCCCTTTGTCTTCTATAGAAATACCGGCAGCCTTATCTGAGCTGGTGAGATATATTTCCCCGACACCGGGATCCGGTTTAAGGGTGAACACAAATACGGCTATAAGTATAGCAGTACAGATAGTTAATATTATTATGCTGGCTTTACTCATAAAAAATAAACTCTAAAAAAACTTGTGCTATTATAGCAAAACTTACGGAATTATTTGACTATAATTTCCAATTGGTATATATTTTCTACTTGTTTTGTTAAAGAAAGGTATCTCTAATGCCCATATACAGCTATAAATGCGACAGTTGCGGAGAGATTTTTGACATGCTGGTAAAGTCTGGAGAAAATGAAAAAGCGCTGTGCATACACTGCAATTCAAGTACGAGGAGGGTGTTCTCACCGGTGGGCATAATATTTAAGGGTTCAGGCTTTTATAGCACTGATTATAAAACAGGATCAAAAAACACAGGGTCCTCAGCTCCATCCGGAGAAAAGGCTGGGAAAGACAGCCAGAAAACAAAAACTGCCGCAAGTGAAAAAAGCAAGTCTGCTGAAAAAGTAAAATCCAATAAATAATACGATAGCCGGTTATCTTTAAAAGAGTATCATTAAATGTGTTTTCAAATCTTACTATTAATAATATAATCATTTAAGATCATTTTTTTAAATTTTAAAGGATGAGTAAATGAAAAATTTTAGAAGATCAATAGTTTTCTTACTATCAAGCATATTTTTTATCAGCCCCCTACTTTTAAGTTCCTGTTTTATTTCAGGTTCTTTGGGCATGGAAGATGGCGGCATAGTCGAAGTTGATATGGTGGAAGAAAGTGGATCAGGAGAACTCACTGAAGAAGAATTCGAACAATTGTTGAGTAATACAGATTTTTTGGAGACATTCGATACATTCTATTATCCCGGTTCCAGTGTTCAGGAAGCAATAGCGGTACAGGATGAATTAGAAATGATATATGTGATCCTTGAGACGGCTGAAGGATTTGACTCAGTGGAAGAGTATTATAAAAATAAAAAAGTGCAGTCTATCTGGAACAGGGATTTTATCTACCAGAAAAGTACGGCAGAGACTGAAGAAGATATTGCCGGGGCAGAAGAAGAGGATGTAAGCATATCAAAGTTTACTTATTCAAGTAAAGACAGGGATAAGATCGTAGATATACTCTTAAAAGAGCTGGCTGCGGACAGAACGCAGATAATGGTAACCTTCTGGGACCTTCAATAATCCCGGAAAGGCTTCTGAAGATGTTAGAAGACGGTATTTCAAATCCAAAAGTATACAGTGTAAGCGAGATCAATAGCTTCATCAGGGAAGATCTTGAAGGTAATTTTTCCAATGTCTGGCTGGAAGGGGAAGTAAGCAACTTTTTCTTCCATAATAATAAGCATATGTATTTTGACCTGAAGGACGAAAACTGCAGGCTCAAGATAGTCATGTTCTATCAAAATAACCGCAAACTGCTTTTTAATATAGAAGAAGGTCTTCATATACAGGTAAACGGCTATATCTCTGTTTATGAAAAAAGAGGAGAGTACCAGCTTATAGCAAGCAATGCCCGTCCCGTAGGGAGGGGCGCACTGATCCTGGCATTTGAACAATTAAAGGAAAAACTGTTAAAAAAAGGATTTTTTGACAATGAGCGCAAAAAGAAAATACCTGCCTTACCGGAAAGAATTGGTGTGGCTACATCAATCGGGGGAGCTGTCCTAAAAGATATTGTCTCAGTGCTCCGGAGAAGGTTCCCGGATTTTCATCTTATTATCAGGAATACAAATGTAGGAGGGGCGACTTCAGCGGCGGACCTATGTGCCGCTATGGACGATCTCTGTGAATATGGAGTAGACGTAATCATCCTTGCGAGAGGAGGAGGATCCCTTGAGGATCTATGGGGTTTCAATAGCGAGGAGCTGGCCAGCAGCATATACAACTGCGATATCCCGGTCATCTCGGGAGTGGGACATCAGACAGATTTTACAATATCGGATTTTGTTGCGGACCTGAGGGCCGCAACTCCTTCAGTTGCAGCCGAAAATGTAGTGCTGGATAAAAAAAGGACCATTACTGATATTAAAAATATTACAGGATCGATACTGAAAAAATTGTCATCCCGGATAAAAGCTTCAAAAAAGCAGCTTCTGCTGCTTGTAGACAGAAAATATTTTAAAAGGCCCGAAGTGATCCTGGGCACAAGATATCAGGATTCCGGGGTTCTTTATAAAGATATGGTAGAAAATACATCTAAAAGGATCCAGAACAGAAGGATAGGACTTATAAAAAAAACATCCAGGCTTGATGCGGGGAAAATAAGCTCAAAAATAAAATTATATAGATTGAGGCTGGTGAGTAACAGTATTAGATGGAGAAGCAGTATTTTAAACTATATGCAGGACAGGAATAAATATATAGGTTTTATAATTGAAAGCCTTGAGAAAAACAATCCGGTGAATATAATAAAATGAGGATTTGCAAGCGTGTATGATACAGGCAGTGGAAGAAGCATTAATAGCGTAAAACTGACGGGACAGGGGAAGGAAATAGATATTTTGTTAAAAGCTGGTACCATAAAAGCTAAAGTACCAAATATAATTTTTAGAAAGTTAAAGTCAGGATAAAAAAGTGAAGATCAATGATTTGAATGTGGAAGAAGCTCTCAGTAAGCTTGA
>CBEVGD010000135.1:0-3188 GCA_965549355.1 uncultured bacterium
TAGGTTTTTTTATCTCTTTATCTTCTGTAATAACTGCCTCAACATTAAATACTTCTTGCAGTATCTCAGGTTTAAGCATGTCCCATGGCCTGCCGCTTGCATACAATCTTCCTTCTTTTAATACAATAAGCTCATCTGAATATCTTGCTGCATGATTTATGTCATGAAGCACCATTAAGATCGTGATATTATCCTCTTCATTAAGTTTGGATATAAGCTCCATAATCTCTATTTGGTGAGAAATATCCAGAAAGGTAGTAGGTTCGTCTAAAATAAACAACTCTGGCTTTTGCGCTAAAGCCATGGCTATCCAGGCTCTTTGCCTTTCTCCGCCTGACAGAGTGTTTATATTTCTGTTTTTCAATTCTTTAAGATTTGTTTTTTTAATACATTCATCAATTATCCCACTATCTTTTAGCTGTTTGCCTTTCCACCAATCCCTGTGTGCAAACCTGCCATAGGACACCAGCTGGCTAACTGTTATATCATTCATTCCTGAATGTGTCTGTGTCAGAACAGCCATGATCCTTGCAGTATGTTTTGATGATATTTTGAAAATATTCTTACCTTTTAAATAGACTGATCCATTAGTGGGCCTCAGGTTTCTTGATATTGCCCTCAATAAAGTCGTCTTCCCGGATCCATTTGGACCAAGAATCGAGTATATTTTTCCAGATTCAATATTAATACTTATATTCTTAATTATCTGTTTATCTCTGATCTTTACCTGTATGTTTTTTGCCACTAATACATGTTTCATTATTATGCTGGTTCTTAATCTTTTCTAAGCAAATATAAGAAAAATGGTGCTCCAAGCACTGCCATTACAACTCCGACCGGAATCTCTGTAGGTGAAAATGCAATACGTGCAAAGGTATCTGAAAACATTACAATCGCAGCACCCAGAATTGCAGAACCCGGGAATAAAAATTTATAATCATTGCCGATTATCAATCTGGCGCTATGCGGGATAATGAGCCCCACAAAACCAAGCAGTCCGACAACAGATACTGCACTTGCCGCAAGCAATGCAGCAAGCGCAGTCAGCCCAAGTCTTGTTGCTTCTACATTCAATCCAAGACTCCTTGCTGTATCATCGCCGAGCACTAATATATTTAATCTTTGCGGCATCAATAGGGAAATAGTCAATCCAATGACTGTATATGGCAGTATTGTCCGGACCTCTGGCCAGCTTCTCGCCGAAAGACTGCCATTCATGAATGTCAGAGCCCCGTGTACTCTATCTGAAAAAAACACCAGCAATGCAGAAATACCGGCTCCTAAAAAAGCAGATACTGCAACGCCGGCAAGTATGACCCGCATTGGCTGTATTCCGCCTTTCCATGCAAGTATATAGATCATGATGGCAGCGCCCATTGCTCCGATAAAGGCACCTGCCGGCACTAATGCCTGAAACTGCGGGAAAAGTATAAGTATTGTTATTCCTATAAGTCCCGCACCTGCTGAGATTCCTATAATGCCGGGATCAGCAAGAGGATTTCCCATAACTCCTTGCAATATAGCGCCTGCCAGGGCAAGGTTTATTCCAACAAGAGCTGCTGTTATCATTCTCGGCAGTCTGATATTTAAAATTACAAGACTTGCTACAGAATCTCTCTCATTGCCAAGTATTATATTAAGGATCTGCATTAATGATATTTTCATGCTGCCAAGCAGATTCCCAATAATAAATGCAAGCAAAGCAAGCATGATAAATGCAGTTATCATTATTATTTTCCACCGGTGGCTCTGTTTTACAGACCTCTTCTGCAAGCCGGCATCTGCTGTTACATTAGCCATCTATTTCTCCATATATCTCTGGATATACTGCTTTTGCCATATACTCTATTGCTCTTACATAATTGTGGCCTGCATTATAGAGAAAATATTCTTGAGGCAAGAAAGCAACATTTCCTTCTGTTACGGCCCCAACACTTTCCCATACAGGATTAGTATCAAACTCTTCATTCATGACGCGTTTAGCATCTTCATTGGAACTTATCATAGAGGCAACAAGCACCATGTCTGGATTCATCTCAGCAATAAACTCGATATCTATTGGAGTTGTCTCGCTGCCGATCGTATCTGGCGGAAGGTCAGATGCAATATTATCAATGCTCAGAAGTTTAGCTACATCTCCCGCTATGCTATTATCCAGTTTCACTGATAGGCTGGCTGATGTAATGTATAGAATAACTATTGTTTTATTTTCTTCAGGCAATTTATCTATAATGGCTTTTTTGTCATCTTCCATTTTTGCTATTAATTCTTCAACATAGTCTTCTTTTTCAAGAAGCTTGCCAAAGACTCTCATATGATCCAGAACATCTTTATATGATTTCATATGAAATAGCGCTGTTGTTATTCCCATACTATTCAATATATTTGCAAGCGATGTCTGTATGCCCGTTTGCGCTATGACAAAGTCCGGAAAAATCTCTACGACCTTTTCTGTATTGGGATTATAAACAGGGCCGACTGAAGGCAGCCTTTCTATTTCTTCTCTATTTTCAGGATCAAGCTTCACGGACCCAAGATCAGTAGTGCATATAGAGGTGCCACCGATTTTATACCAGAGATTGAGAAATGTTCCTGAAAGTACAGCCCAATTTTCCGGTTTATCTTCTATTACGATTATATTATTCATATAATCTGTAATTGTATAAGGAAAACCATCTCCCTCGATCAGAAGATTATGCACTTCATCTTCTCTGGTCTCTGCAGCATCAGAATTTACCATCCCGCCCATCTTTGCATTTCCATCATTATTGCATGCGGCACCCATAACAGCGGTTATTATTAAACTCATTAATAGAACCATTATTTTTTTCACCTGTCATCATCTCCTATCTTCTATAAATAATGTACATAAAAAAACTCCCAGACTTCTTCAGCAGGGAGTTTGCTCGTATAAATGAAAAAACTACCCTCTTTCTACCGAAGAGATGTAATCAGATAAATTACAGGTTTCCTGACTTTAGGGACCTTGCTTCTCGCCTTCCCGGAGATCTACTCCAGTGGCATAATAAAAAGCACACACCCTATCACAGTGGCGGGTCCGTTCCGGATTTTAACCGGATTCCCTGTTTAAATGTAAATATTTTAGACTGATGTCTGGGCTTTAATGACCAATTTAAGTTTTAAAAATAAATAATATTACAAAACAAACTTCTTATAAATGTTGTTCT
>CBEVGD010000136.1:0-3152 GCA_965549355.1 uncultured bacterium
TATTGCTATTGTCGATTATACCCATCCTGAGCTCTTTGTCATAATCATTTAAGACTTTAAATATCTCTATAATCTCGGCTTCTGAATAATTCCTGGAGAATTTAATATATTTGCTTACCGTCTTTCCGATAAAATAGGGGGACGCATACATATTCCTGGAAAGATAATCTGTGGCCGATGCCCCTCCGCTTTCTGTCTTTATATATAGCATGCTTTTAAACATCCTGTGCATCAGCGTAATAAGGCCCGGCAGTTTTTTATCTTCCTTGAGTATATCTTCAAGCGCCTCCAGGCTTCTGTTCTTGTCTCTTTCTCCAAGAAAATCCACAAGATCGAATATCTTCATGGAATGGATCCGGCTCACAAGGAATTTTATAGCCTTCCTGTCTATTATTTTTTTATCTTCCGAGCTTATATAATCAAAAAGCTTATTATATTCATTTTTTAATAGCCCCATGTCCAGATTAACATTTTCTACAAGCAGGACCTTTGCATCATCAGTAAAAGATATTCCATCCGATGAGGCTCTGTCTTCCAGCCATTTTAGCAGATCTCCGGATACGCGGGGCCTAAGTTTTTTAACAATTCCTATTTTCCTTATTATACCAAGCAGGCCTTTATTTATTTTTTCACTGGACGCTGTAAATATATATACTACTGCCGGCTGACTCCCCCCTTCATTGCCGCCTTCAATATCTTCCTCTGAAAGTATTTTTGCTGCAAGCCTCTGAAACCCTGCCGCAGCATTGTCTATGTTCTTGAGTACGGCTATCTTGTTAGAAGAAAAGAGTGATCGTGTGGAGACAAAGTTTTCAAAATCCTCCAGGGTACTTTTATCGCATGAATCAAATATTTTAAGATCGATATCAGTATTTGCCTCACCTCCGGCATAACTTCTGATCTCTTCTATCTTTTCTTTAAGGGTGCTGTCATTCCAGCTGATATACAGATACGCTTTTTTGGATCTGGCCGGTCTGCTTTTCATTTTAGATCAATTCATTTTTCATATATCTTCTAATTCTCTACTACTTATCCTTAAAAATCAAACCTTTTGGCCAGTAATATTTTTGCTGCAAAGACTGCAATAAGAATTGGAAAATAATATGAAGATAGCCGCTGTATGGGTATGCTCTCAATCTCTACTGCAGGAAAAACGGAATCTGAGAAGAAATCTGCAATTCCTGATACGGCCCTAAAGAAAAAGGGAGTCATCTTTAAAACAGCTCCCCCGGCAGGCGGCCATATTATACTTATAAATGCCGCCGAAAAAAGCATGAAAATAAGGATATAGAAGAATGGAAGGATAAAAAGATTTGAGACCGGCGAGATCAATGGAAGACTCCCGAAGTAGTATAGCAGCAGCGGCCCGCATGTGATCTGTACAGAGATAGTCAATAGTATCATACCGGTAAAATAATTATTGATTATCTTCTCCGGTATTTTCAATACCTTTACCATATTTCTTATAACAGGATATATAAATACTACTCCGGCCATTGCTGAAAAGGAAAGCCAGAAACCAGGATCATCCATAAATATTGGATTAAGTATGAGCATGATTATAAAGGATATGCATAATATCCGGGATGATCCATGTTCCCGTTTCCAGCCTCCGGCAATTATTGCGCTTAGCACCCATATAGTGGCGCGCATGACACTTGCCCTTGTATCCAGTATAAAATTATACAGCATAAGTATTATTATAATAAAAGCAATAAGTAGAGGTTTTTTAACTGCTTTTCCAAGAATCATATAGATAATAAGCGCCAGAAATGATATATGCATTCCGGAAATAGCCATAAGATGGGCGGTCCCGCTTTTTTTAAACGCATTGTATTGATGCTTTGATATGCCGGTCCTGTCCCCCAGTATCAGGGCTCTGGCAAGCGGGCTGTGCCTGTAGTCAAGATTATGGGTGAAGGTCCGCTCTATGCATCTGTACATCCTTTGTCTGAATCCAAATACCATATCATATGCTCCATCTCTCTCCAAAAACTCTATATTGCTGCTATTTGCCTTTATAAATATATCGCCTCCGGAGATGTGGAGTTCACCCTTTATATCCAGAATATCATCCCTTTTGATACTTCTTTCATCATGTCCCTTTAATATGATATTTGCCATATAATCATTTTCAATCAGGGCCTGCGATCCTTTCTCAGAGACTTCCAAATACCCGGACCTCCTGACCACCATATCGAAATATGTACTGCCGTATAAAAGTTTGGGATGACTGGAGACTCTTCCATACACCTGTACCGCAACTCTAATGTCTGCGCGGTCCTCCTCTGATCCCGCAGGTGAATGATCCCTGCCATAATTTGATATCATAAATCCGCAGATGAAAAATATGACCACCGGTATTACCGCTAAAAATAGGATCACTTTCTTATCCGCTTCTATCCTCTCCGGGTAAATTATCTTTGAATAAAAATAAAATGACCCAAAAAGGATAGTGAACATAAATGCTATCAATATATAATGAATATATGCCGGTACTTTAAAAACCTGCAGGCATTCTATACCTGCATAGAGGCCGCATCCGAAGGAAGCTGCCCAGAAAATATAATAAAACCTGAGGATTTCCTCCTTTAGTCTTTCTGTCAAGAATGTCTTAAATCCCTTGAACTTTTTCATATTAATTAAGATACATTATATGTCTATCAGGTCCCTGACCTTTTCAAATTTTTTGGGCCCTATTCCGATTACATCCATGAGCTGCTCTTTATTTTTAAAGGATCCGTATTTTTCTCTGTATTCTATGATATTCCCTGCAGTCACGGGGCCTATGCCCGGGAGTTCTTCCAGCTGACTGGAATTTGCCGTGTTTATATTTATGATCCTGCTATCTCCTGAAAAATTTCCATCCATGTCCGGATTCTCCAGATAGGACCCTTCAGAGACTTCCTCTTCGGAGGGTACATATACCTTCTGCCCGTCAGATACTTTCTGTGCCAGGTTCAATGCATCAGGGCATGCATCTTCTGTCTGACCTCCGGCAATATCTATAAGGTCCATGATCCGGCTCCCCTCCTCTATCTCATATACTCCGGGACTTTTGACTTCTCCGCATATATGAGCTTTAAGAGTAGTCTTATCTTTCTGTACATCCGAATTTCCCTCCGCACTATCCTGTGTGCCCGGGGTTTCGG
>CBEVGD010000137.1:0-3145 GCA_965549355.1 uncultured bacterium
AATTGTGAGGTAAAGGTCATTGCCGCTGACTGCAGGTCTTTCTTCGGTTATGCTCACGGGTCTGCCAAGTGGATCAACTTCATAGATTATCTCCCCCTTTTCTCCCCTGAGCATATTTTCATATTGCTTTTCCAGCCCGGTCAGCCCTATCTGGTCCCCGCCTGAATAATCACCGCCATACAGGTCGGAGGCGAGCTTCTCCTCATTTATTTCTCCAGTATACCCCAGAATATGCGAACCAAGCACTCCATAATTGTATTCCCGCAGATATACATCCACAATCTCTACCCCGGGGAGGAGGTCGCTGCTCTCCTTAATCCTGATTATTGCCGGTTTGTCTATCCCGGTCTTTAAAAAAACCCTTTCAAGGTATGAGATATTTACATTTTCAAGTTTTTCCCTTATATCGGCGGCCGGAATATCGAGATAATCACTTAGAAGTTCTATGGCTTCATCATCCTGCATCAATTTATGCGGCTGTGCCGCAACAGCTGCTACAGGCGTGCTCTGTACTATTAGCCTGCCGTTCCGGTCATAGATATTTCCTCTGAGAGCAGCAATGCTTGTCCTGCGCGAGATACTTTCAGAGGCCATCCCGGCAAAGATCTCTCCACTTATTACCTGAAGAAAATACAGTCTCAGCAAAAGTGCTGTAAGGACCGCAATGACGAGGTATATTATTATTTTAAATCTTATTCTTATATTTGAACTCAAAGCTCTCCATTTCCCTGCTCAAGCTTATCTTTATTGCGGGATAGAATATAGCCAATAGCATTATATTTAAAACCGGTGCAAGCAATAGTTCTATGCCAAACAACTGAAGGCTTATCTGGAAATTAAATAAATATCTTATTATGCTCGCTACAATAAGATTGGTCTCCGTTACTATAAATATCAGAAATACCTGCGACATAAATCCATATTTAAAACCCGACCCAATGAGCTGCCAGACTAAAAAAGCATCAAGTGAATACAATAGTGCCGAGATCCCCACAAGATCGCCAACAATAAGGTCGAGAATAAGTCCGGCAATAAACCCGAATATTATACCGAAAAATGCTCCATCAATAAGAGTGATGGCGACAAGGACTACCATGATAAGATCGAAGCTTATATGGAAAATCTTGAGCTGCTCAAAAAAAGTTATCTGTATCACCAGAGCCGCTATCAGCAATAAGAAATGAAGTATTTTATTTGTTATCTTCATATATAAACCAGGGCATTCCCCTGTATTGGTATCGGAGTAATAGGAATCACTATCTTATCACCATTAAATACTCCAGATTTCTGAAATCTTCAAAAGGCTCTATTATTATTTCCCGGTATGGATCCCCCGCTATATCCAATACGCTGCTTACTCTTCCTATTAGTATATCCGGTGGGAGATACCGGCCATATTCGGATGTCACGATTATGTCCCCCTTATATATTTCCTCGTCGGCAGGTATATATTTTAGATAAACTATACCTTCCTGGCTTCCTTCGATAAGGCCCAGCTTTCTTGAAGATAAGATCCTCGTGCCAAGGCTGCTCTGGGGATCGCTTATGAGCCGTGCTCTGGAACTGTTATTTCCAGCTGATATTATTATACCGGCAAGACCATTGCTGCCGACAACACCCATGCCTTCCCGTACTCCATCACTGGTACCTGCGCTCAATATAATCTCTGACTGCCATCTATTGCTATAAAATCCGATTACCTTCACGATAAAAATATCGTGATCTTTCCTGATATCAATCTCCAGAAGTTTCCTTAGAGCATCATTTTCGACTTTTATGCTTATGTCTTCAGCATAATGGCTGCGCAGCCATGCATTTTCTTCTTCCAGTTCAAGGTATTTCTGCCTGAGTCCAATATAATCTTCGATAGATGTAAAAAATCTGGTTACCGGATTAAAAAGGGAAGATATCTCTTCCTGCACGGGTTTAAAGATATCCAGAGTTTTTGCTTTTATGCTTTCGGTGAACTCGCTTTCCCTGAGGCTTATCGTTACAACAATAAGACACAGGAAAACAATAATGATAAGAACGACAATATTCCTAAATCTTCTACTATTTACCACGGTCTATATAAAATAATTAAATATTATCTCTGATATCTGTTTAGTGTTTTGAAAACCTCAGATATCTTCTGAGCGCACTAAAATCCTCGACACATTTACCGGCTCCAATGGCAACAGCAGCCAGCGGTTCTTCAGCTATATACACGGGACAATGCGTCTCTCTGCTGATCCTTTCTGCAAGTCCCTTTAGCAGCGAACCTCCTCCAGCCAGGAAAATACCCCTCTTCATGATGTCGGAAGACAGTTCCGGGGGTGTTTCATCTAATACTTCCACTATCGAATTCACTATGTCCCCTACAGGTTTTTCCAGCGCTTTTCTTATTTGTTGACTCGTTATTATAATGGTCTTTGGAAGTCCCGTTACCAGGTCCCGTCCGTTTATTTCCATTTTTTCTTCATTCTCAAGAGGAAATGCGGACCCTATTTCCATCTTGACTTTCTCAGAGGTCCTCTCACCAATAAGCAGATTATGCTCTTTCTTCAAATAATAAATAACGGCTTCATCCATCTCATCTCCGCCGATACGCAGAGACTGGCTAACAACTATGCCGCCCAGTGATATTATCGCTACCTCCGAGGTCCCTCCGCCTATATCCACTATCATGCTTCCGGTAGGCTCATCAATGGGGAGATTTGCCCCGATCGCCGCTGCCAGCGGCTCCTCTATGATATATGCCGAACGTGCTCCTGCCTGTTCGGTAGCCTCAAGCACAGCTTTTTTTTCTACAGGAGTGATCCCCGAGGGAACACAAATGACTATTCTGGGCCTTGCGAAAGTGACATTTTTATGGACTTTCTGTATGAAATACCTGAGCATTTTCTCAGTGGTGTCAAAGTCTGCTATCACTCCGTCTTTCAGGGGTCTTATCGCGACAATATTGCCGGGGGTGCGGCCAATCATTCTTTTAGCTTCCCTGCCGACAGCCAGTATGTATTTTTTGTCTTTTTCTATTGCCACTATTGAAGGCTCTTCAAGGACTATCCCCTTGTGCTTGACATACACGAGAGTATTTGCCGTACCAAGGTCTATTCCCATATCCCTACCTATTACATTTAGAAAAAATTCGAACATATATATCGCT
>CBEVGD010000138.1:0-3106 GCA_965549355.1 uncultured bacterium
TTCAAAATCAGTAAGTCTCTATTGCCATCTGCATTTTAAAAGTGCACGCATCTCAATGCAATTAATGCTTTAAACATTTTTTCAACCTTTATTATATTTAATGTCAAATACATCTTAAAAAATTTACAAAAAAAGCCTCCCATCTGAATATTTTATTCAGGGGAGGCTTTTCCTCTATACTATAATATCTCTATTTTTATGATCTTATTTCTTCTCTATCCTTGCTCTTCTTCTCCTTCTGGACCTTATTATCAACCAGATTATTAGTAGTATGATTACAATAAATATAAATATGGGGCTTGAAGCAATAACAAAGACCAATATGGTATTAAATACGGTTACCGCACCCCTGAGTCCCTGCTTCAGGGCTTTAAGAAATCCCCATCCTGAAGAACTGGTAATGGGTTCGGGCTCATATAGATAAATATCTATTGTAGAGAAGGACACCATATTATCCATATAATTTATTCTCCCTTTTATTACTTCTATCTGTTCCTGGACATGGCTGAGCTCTCTCTGGACATCTATGCTATCGCTCACATTCTTCGACTGGGCCATCAGATCCAGAAGTATTTCTTCCTGGGCCTCCATATTCCTTAATCTACTCTCAAGATCAGTATATTCCTGTGTAATATCCTGGCCGGAAACTGATATGCTTTTTACCATGCCCATTTCCTTCACAAGGTCAAGTGCAGAATTGTACTTGTCCTGCGGGATCCTTATGGTTATACTGCCGCTTATAAGATTGCCGTCCACATCTGAATAGCTCTGCGTGTGAGAGATAAAACCCCCATTATTCTCAGCAAGCCTGGTAATATTAAAAATTATCTTTTCAAATTTTCCTTTTTCTATTTCCAGTTCCATATAGGCAGTTTTTATTACCTTGCGGTCCAATGTAGCGGGAATATCGCTATACTGGACTTCACTATTATATTCTTCATCACTGTATGCTCTATCTTTCTCCATTGCGGAATCCTCTGCTGCCATTTCCATTTCCGGGGCCTCCTGAAGCAGCATAGCCTCCTTTTCTTCAAAGATACCTTCCCCTGCAGTATCCTCCAATCTCATTCCGCATCCCGTAAATGCTATCGACAGGACAATTGCTGAAATAATAATAAAGAGCAAAAATCTTTTTGATAGTTTGTTGATATTCATTTTATCTCCTTTCTGTTTCCCATAATAATAAAGTTTTTTCCCGTACATCTCAAATACTTTTTTTAATATATAATATATATTCGGAGGTTATGAATATTAATTGAGGTAAGTAGAAAAAATAAAAGAACCGGATATTTGGTCCGGCCCTCTTAATATAATCAACTATTTCCAACCGATCAGCTATTTTTAGGTACAATTTATAGCCATCTAACCGTCAAGTTCATTTTCTGACGGCTTCATATTTCTTTATTTATCTTCAGGATAAAATCCACACACACAGACTAATTCTTTGAATGAACCAGCTCTTTAACTTTTTTTACATCGATTTTTGCAGGTTTTCCATTTCCGCCTGCTTCCTTCTTCGTTTTATCAAGCTCATCCTGCATCTCATTGATCCTTGCAAAGAGCTTCTCTACCATATCATCATAGGTATCGATGATCTCATCCTTGCTCATTCCCTTAAATTCTCCCAGGCACTCTTTCATCTCTTTATCCTTTCTTATTGCTTTCCTTGCCAGCTTCAAAGTATTTGAAAGAAGCATGGCGATAGTCATAGGTCCCACTCCACCGGGAACCGGAGTAATATATGAAGCTTTAGGCTCTACATTTACAAAATCTACATCGCCTATCAAAGTCGCTCCCTTTTTTTCAAAATCTTCTCTGCGCCACTCAAGAAGTTCCGGACTGGCTTTGTCTTTCGTGATCCTGTTAATACCGACATCAATAACAACTGCGCCTTCTTTTACCATATCTTCCTTAATAAGATAAGGTACGCCGGCAGCTACCACGATTATATCTGCTTCAATGGTATGTGCTCTCAGATCACTGGTCTCTATATGACAGATCGTGGGTGTGGCCCATTCGTTCAGAAAAAGCAGGCTCATTGGTTTCCCTACTATCTCGCTATGACCGACTACCGTTACATCTTTACCCTTCATGGGGATATCATATCTTTTAAGCATCTCCATCACGCCCGCAGGTGTCGCAGGTACAAGAAAATCCTGTTTGGCTACAAGGCTTCCCATATTCATCGGATGAAAACCGTCTACATCCTTTTCAGGTGCAATGGACTCAAGCACTATCCTTACATCTATCTGTGGAGGCAGCGGAAGCTGAACCAGTATGCCGTGTATATCCGGCCTATTATTGAGTTTTTCAATCTCCATCAAAATATCGGTCGTGGAGACAGTATCCTCCATCTTTATTGTCTCAGAATGGATACCGACAAGGTCGCATGCTCTTGCCTTGCTGCCGACATATACTTTTGAAGCCGGATTCTCGCCAACAAGTATGACTGCCAGTCCGGGTTTTATCCCATTCTTCTTTTCAAACCTTATTATTTCTTCCGTTACTTCTTTCTTTATATCTGCAGCTAACTGCGTTCCATTGATTAATGTTGCCATTTTAACCACCCCATTTTAAATTGCCCACTATCTATATAATACTCTCTATCTATATAATATCAATAGCGATAATAATAATGAGAACTATTATCTTTATTATCGCTATCCAACTAAATAAGTATAGACACTAAATAATGGATGTCAAGCAAAAATGCGATATCTCTCGCACAATTTATTGCAGTATTTTGAGCAGGTCTTTATGGATAATTAAATATGATTTACCGGTAAAATCCTGGCCATTTCATAGAGGGCATTCTGGTCCTTTGTTTCGGTATTAGGAGCCTGTCCGATAACCTTATTTCTTAGTATCGCTGCAGTCACCGCAGAGTCCTGTAAAGAGTACCTGGTAATTATCTACCTGCAGTTTACAGTTCTTCAGTATTGTCTCCTCAGCATTCTCCCTGAGTCTTACCTTTACAGCGCTTTTAAGACAATCATTATTAGTGATTATCTTCTTACAGTTATTACAGATCATATATGTAAAGGTCTCTTTTGCACATTCTCTGGAAAGCATATAATAAGACCGGCCGCTTCCCAGAATTATCCTG
>CBEVGD010000139.1:0-2982 GCA_965549355.1 uncultured bacterium
CCGCCATTTACAATGAAAGCAGGACAAACCCGTTTAAAAAAGCAGTGCTTAAGATACTCGGCTATATTCCGTTATTTCTTGTAACCTATCCCAAAAATAATGAATTTCTTGATACATACCAGAAAATAATCTCAATATCAAAATATTCGGATCTGTGGATCAAAAGATTATGGAACAGGAAAAGCACAATACTATTTCCGCCTGTAGATACCGAAAGCTTTGCCGCAGGAGTAGATACCGTTAAGGAGAAAGCTATTTTGAGTGTGGGCCGATTCTTCCCCGAACATCACAATAAAAAGCAATATGAGCTGGCCGGGATCTTTATAAAGATGCTGGCAGACTATCCGGAGGATATGAAAGGCTATAAATTATATCTTGCGGGGGGAGTGGCCGACAGGCCGGAACATACGGAATATGTAGAAAGGATAAAAAAATTGGCAGAGGGCCATCCTATAGAAATAATGGCAAATATTTCTTTTAAGAAGCTGGCCGGATTATTTAAAAAAGCTTCAATATTCTGGCATGGAGCCGGACTGGGTGAGGATGAAGATTCACATCCGGAAAAATTCGAGCATTTTGGAATAACCACTATTGAAGCCATGTCTGCAGGATGCATGCCGGTGGTCATCAATAAGGGCGGCCAGAAAGAGATAATAAAAGACGGAATCGACGGATTCTTTTTTGAGGATCTTGAAGGGCTCTCAAAAATAACCCTGGATATAATAAGGGGGAAAAAAGATCCCGGGCCCATAAGGAAAAATGCGGTACAGGCCTGTAAAAGATTTTCAAACGATATATTTGAAGAAGAGCTGCTTTCAATAATAAAGGAAGCGGTCCGGGATATTACATAATACTAAGACCGGCAGGGCATTATTTTAAAATGATGGACTTGAGCATCATAATAGTAAACTATAATGGCACAGGTTTTATAGAGGGCTGCCTTGAGAGCATACCGGGCCGTTTTGGTTCCGCAGGCAGCAATCTTTCATGTGAGACCATAGTTGTGGACAATGCTTCCGGGGATCAGAGTCCGGGCCATATTGGCCGGTTCTGTAAAAAGCATGCCGATTTTCGGTTAATAGAGAACGCAAAAAATATGGGCTTCGGGGCAGCCTCTAATATAGGAGCTCTTGAAGCCGCGGGAAGGTTTCTCCTTTTTTTAAATCCTGACTGCAGGCTCCTCGAAGGCGGGATAGACAGGGTCATAAAATATTATGGGGAAGCTGAGAATATAGGAGCGCTCGGGGTAAGGATGCTTAATAGAGACGGCGGACTTCAACTGAGCTGCCGGGCATTTCCCGGTATTGCCAGACAGTTTTATGAAAGTTATTTCCTTTATAGGATATTTAAGAAGAGCCGTATCTTTGGTTCGTATTTTATGACATGGTGGGACCACTGCACTAATAGGGAAGTGGACTGGCTCTCGGGCTCATTTATACTGATCAAGAAACAGATTTTTGAAGAGGCCGGAGGTTTTGACAGTGATTATTTCATGTATAGCGAAGACACCGATCTGTGCCGGAGGCTGTACCGGAAAGGGTTTAGGAATCATTATTATCCCGATTACTGTGTCGAACATGCAGATGGAGGAATAGCCTCCAGGGACATGGCTCTCAGGGAAGCAGAGATCTGGAAGAGCCGCCGGCTATATTTCATAAAGAATCATTCAAAGCTGTATGCATCGGCGGCCAGCCTTTTCTATTTCCTGGGAATTCTTAACCGCATAATAGTTTTCGGGGCCGCTTCTGTATTTTCCAGGGGGGCCAGAAAACAGGGAAGGGTTCTAATGTATATCAGGGCCATCAGATCATATTTTGGCGCAGGGGGCCGGTAACTAATATAATGAAAGGATCATAAGCTTTAAAACATGCTGGAGAAAAAGGAAGAAAAAAACAGGATACTGGCTGATACAAGCTTTATAACCACCATATACAATGAAGAGGATTCTATACTGGAATTCCTTGAGAGCCTTAAGGTCCAGACACAGCTTCCATCTGAGATGATCATAGTGGACGGCGGCTCAGAGGACAGGACCTTTGAGATGATACAGGGATTTTTTGCGGATTGGGCCCGGAAAGAACGGGACGGTAAAATAAAAATATATCTAAATGAAAACGCAGGCAGCGGGGATAGGAATTCTGTGGCCGTCAGGCTCATAAGGAAAGAAGGCGCCGGGATCTCACTTGGAAGAAATACGGCGATCACAAATGCGTCAGGCAGATTTATAAGCGTAAGCGATGCAGGCTGCATTCTTGATGAGCACTGGCTTGAAGAGATAAATAGCGGAAGGGATGAAAACAGCCATTCTATCACCGGAGGGATGAATTATGCGATAGCCGGGAGTTTTCTCCAGAGGATGCTCGCCCTGTGTATAATGCCCGGACTTGACGAGCTCAGGGAAGACAGGTTCATGCCCTCATCAAGGAATATATCCTTTAGAAGGACCGCCTGGGGAAAAGCAGGACATTATCCTGAGGATCTTGACTATGGCGAAGATATGAAGTTTAACTTCAATCTAAAGGAAAAAGGCTATAAGATGCGGTTGAATCCCCATGCAGTCGTATACTGGAAGATGAGGAAGGACCTGAGCAGTGTCTTCAGGCAGTTCTTCAGATATGCAAAAGGAGATGCTCTTGGCAGAATGTACCCTGTCAGGCATCTTGTCAGGTTCCTTTCCGGTGCAATTTTTATAGCGATAGTACTCATGGGGATATTTATAAGCCCATGGATATTTCTTGCCCTTATCGTTCTTGCTGCTATATACTCCTACAAAGCCTACCGCAGGATGTTTTTCAGATGGAAGGGAAATGAAAGCTGCAGGCCGCAGAGGACCGGTATATTGCCGGCAATGCTGTGCATACCTTTTCTCCTGCTGTATATAGACACTGCAAAAGTATTTGGATATATATACGGATCTTTTAAGAGATAATCATAATAAAATTTTTAATTTTTATGATTATGTTTTATAATATATCTAATATA
>CBEVGD010000140.1:0-2943 GCA_965549355.1 uncultured bacterium
GGAGGACCGGATTGACTATCCTCATAATCCCATTATTTCTGCATTCCTATACTCCGGGATTGTTGGTGGATCCTTCTATATCTATTTTCTGATACTATCATTTTATTATTATTGGAAATACAGGAAACATCATATGCTGTTTTTCATTTTGTACCTGATAACTTTCATTTTTGTATTTATAAGCAGTGATGGTCATTTTAATGTCCCCATTTATGCGATGCTCTCTCTTGTACCATTTATTACCAGATATGTGGTAAAAGAAAAAGAACAAAAGAAGCCTGCCTAATTCTGGATTAATAGCGATATTTGCCGGAGCATTTAGCGCTTTTTCATGAATCCACTTAACTACCTGAAAAAAGACATATTCAAAGATCTGAGCTTTCTAATGGGCGGTACCTTTATTGCCCAGCTGATCCCCATTTTACTTCAACCTGTATTAAAAAGACTTTTCACTGTCGAAGAGTTCGGGATATTTGATATCTATTTCAGGTCTGTTGGACTACTCGCTATTATCTTCTCTCTAAAATACGAAAAGGCAATTGTTCTGAGTAAATCAAAGGAAGATTCAGCATCCATATATGTGGGGATTATAATTCTTGGGATTGTATCCTTTCTGATAACTGAAGTAGTACTGGTCCTTCTTAACAGCTTTGGAGTAGACCTGTTTAACCTCCCCGGAAAGTATTCGCTGATCGTTTACCTGATTCCCTTCTCAGCCTTGTTTTTCTCCATTAATCTGGCATCCCAACTGATGTTTATCAGGCAAAAAAGGTTCATGGCTTCCTCATCCCTGAAAATTTTCCGCCGAAGTTCAGAGGGCGTAGTTCAGGCCGGATCCGGCCTGTCAGGACAATTCTGTGGTTTACCCATTGGCGAAGCCGTCGGGAATTTTACTGCGGCATTGATCGGGTTTTTCAGATTAAGAACAGGGATTCGTCAGAGCCTTCCTTCAGATCTCAGAGCAAGCATTAAAAGTAATGCCAGAAAATATTCCGAGTTTCCAAAATATGCCTTTGGATCCAACCTCCTAAACACCTTTGTTTTAAGCGCGCTTACCTTTCAGATTTTTACCAAGTTCTCTATACAGGAAGTTGGTTGGGCCGAGCTGACACAACGAATGCTGACAGTGCCCAGTGCGCTGATAGGAGTCTCCCTGGGCCAAATCATCTTACAACGTGTTTCAGCCGCTTACAACAATGGGAAATCTGTAATAAGACTGTTAAAAGGATTCTTGGGTTTTAGCACCCTGATCGCAATTCCCTTCTTTATCACTATCTATTTTTGGGGACCAGCTATTTTTAGCTGGGTATTCGGAGAAGTATGGGAAGTTTCAGGAGATTATGCCCGGAGCCTTATAGGCAGTGCTTCCCTTTTACTTATTATTTCCCCCCTTGGCCAGTTCCTCATTGGCCTGCACAAAATAAAAATTAACTCTTTCTGGGAGGTGGGTAAGTTTCTGATTATAGTTAGTCTGTTTGTGATTGATTTTGAGAGTATTGGTGCGTACCTGAAAGTGTATAATCTCTTGCTGATTTTTATATATCTTTCCTATTTGATAATTATCGTAGTGCATATTCTTAAATATGAGAAATCCATATCATGATAAAATGAAAAGGCTTATCATTTCAGGAGTTTCAATCCTTGCTTTTTCATTCTATCTGATCTACTCCTATAATAATCTCAAAGGCCGCAGTTACATATATGAGCCGGTTTATATCAGTCTTAAAGGGGATATCCCGGAAAAGACAAACCTTCAGCTTATGTATCAAACTTTTAACGATCCTACTATAGCACATAAAGCATATCTTATTACCCACGACTCGATACCGGCAAACACCTACATTTTTAAAATTGACTCCTCTTACCGGGTGACAAATTTCAGCATTTACTTCCAGTCACTTCGTGAGAACGAAAAACTAAGCATAAAGAATATTACAGCTTCAAATAACCAAAAGGCAGAGCTTTCATTTTCCCTTCGGATCAACGACTTAATCCCTACAGATAATCTGAGGCTGGATCAGTTAGACGACGGCTCCATAAGTATAAAAAAGATCCCACATGAAAAGCCCATGGGTTCTGCTCTCACTTTTTACATGCGTGCATCTGTGCAGGATGTATTTGTCAGGACAGACCTCAGAAAAGCAGTCTTACCTTCCTTATTAGCTTCCCTGGGTATTCTATTGCTGGGGATTGCCATGGTATATTGCCTGTATCCCTTTATCGCCAGATTAAAGTGGAAGGGGATTTCATTGGGTGCTTTTCTTCTTGCTCTTGCCATTGTGATTATGCCCAGCGGTGAAAAAATCTGTAACCTGATTCTTCTTCTGGCAATCTTGGAGGGAATAATCAGGGGATACCGGAAGCGCTTATTTCCCACCTGGTTTAAAAAGAACCGGAATCTACTATTCTTGACACTGATTCTTGTTCTAATCTACTTTATTGCCTTCCTGTTTTCCGGGAATAACCCATCAACTATTAAACTCTTAAAAATCAAATCCGGGCTCCCTATTGCACTGCTGGCTGTTGCATTGAATACCAACAATAAGCAGGAGATCCGTATTCAATATGCTGCTCTGCTCACAGGTGTAATTGTCTCCGTCATGATCCACTTTGGATGGACCATTATGCTACTTGATGCTGTTGAAACGAAAAGCAGATTGTTCTCCAATCTACGTTATTATATGGAATCTACTGTATTTTCCAGAATACATCACTCCTATCTCTCTGTCCTCTACCTGATCAGCCTAGCTACCCTTTTTCTAAAAAAGGATATCATAGCACTGAGCAAAAGAGAAATATTCCTATTTAGTCTATTGCTAGCTGTGGGGTTATTCTTTGCATTTTCCAGGGCAGCCATTTTATCTCTTTTGCTGATACTTATCTTCTTTGCATTACAGAGGATCTTTAAGTTGCTGAGCCTGGAAATCGCCCATATAGTCAGGG
>CBEVGD010000141.1:0-2939 GCA_965549355.1 uncultured bacterium
ACTATTTTTCTTGACGGAAGGAAGTTATAGTGAAATATCATAATCATTTTTCTATCTTTATGCTATAATATAACAATATTTCTTGTATTATAATCGTTTTTCAGGGGAAACAATGGTTGAAAACAAAAATAAAAGAACAAAATATAGATCGGCCGGGTATTGTGAGCTCATAAAGCGGTACAATCTTGATGTCATTCCTAATTGGCATAAGTCCCTGGTTGCTACTGGTGGAATTCATCGAACAAATTCAAATAACAAAATAGTCGAAGAAATCTATCCTCCAAAATATTGGCCGGGAAATGCTCTCGGAGGACATCTTGAATTTGCACTTAAGTATGATGGGGTAAATCTGGCGATTCTCATGAAAATATTCGAAGAGACCAATGTAGAGGAACTTATTGGGTATATTCAGTCTAAATACACTGGAAAATATGCCAGACGTTTGTGGTTTTTATACGAGTTCCTTACAGATAAAAGACTCCCCATTGGCGATCTGGAACAGGGTAATTACATTGATCTACTCGAATCAGATAAATACTATACAGCCGCCATAAGCAGCCAGATTCGCCGCCAGCGGATCAATAACAACCTGTTGGGTGAAAGCCACTTCTGCCCGATTGTCCGCCGTACTGGCACCCTTCGTAAATTCGAAAAGACTGACTTACCTGAACAATGTCTTAAAGTGTTATCCGGTTATTCTCCGGAATTATTAAAACGGGCTCTTGGCTATCTTTACACTAAAGAAACGAGATCTTCCTTTGAGATCGAACATATTAAACCTACTTCGACCAGGGCTGACCGTTTTATTACACTGCTTCAATCAGCAGGAAAAGAGGACTTTTGCCTAAAGAATAAATTTATTGAGATTCAAAACCACATTGTCGATGAACGATTCCGTGATACTGATTACCGGATGAGCCAGAACTATGTTGGCGAAACTGTTGCCTGGCAGAAGGAAAGAATACACTTCGTATGCCCCAGGCCCGAAGATTTATCCGGCCTAATGGACGGCTTGATAATCTCTCATAGGCGCATGAAAAAAGGTACTGTATCTGCGATTATTCATGCTGCCGCAATCTCGTATGGTTTTGTTTTCATGCACCCATTCGAGGACGGAAACGGTCGGATCCACCGTTTTCTGATCCATAACATTTTAGCTCTGGAAGGTTATACGCCCAGCAGAGTCATATTTCCAGTCTCAGCAGTCATGTTGAAAAATCCTGCTGAATATGACGCCTCTCTAGAAGCATTTTCCAACCTGCTTATGCCTTTAGTTGAATACTCGATCGATGAAGATGGCCATATGACTGTTCATAATGATACAGCTATTTGGTACCGTTATATTGATATGACATCCCAGGCAGAAGCACTTTTTCGTTTCATTGAAAAGACTATAAACGAAGAACTAAAAAGCGAATTGGAATTTTTGGCTAATTATGATAATACAAAAAAAGCAATCCAGGAAATTGTAGATATGCCAGACCAGAAGATCGACCTCTTTATCCGCTTCTGCCTGCAGAACAATGGACATCTTTCTGCAAAGAAATACGAAAGTCATTTTAATTTTCTTACAAAGGAAGAAGTATCTTTGCTTGAGAAAGCAGTTCAATCTGCCTATGAAAATATTCCATAAAATAATTGGTAAGAAATACTGTTAAAGCAACTGCTTCATTCACACTTTGAAATCATTTAGAGTTCATCAGTTTATACCTCTTTCTTAACTTCACAATAAGCGGCCACTTGCTTATGAACATGTTCTGAACCGCCATGTTCTTCAGGTTCATCTATATCCAGTATCTCTATTATGTTAAAATATTTTTTCAGATCTTCTCTAAGTGAATCTTTTGAAAAGAATCTTACCGCTCTTCCGGGCTTTCCTTCAAATACATCTTCATCAAGCTGTTTGCCACATCCATAAAAAGGATCACTTACCGACATAACGGAAATAAAAATGCGGCCATCTTCTTTTATGGTCTTTTTTAGATTCCCATATATTCGAAATCTTTCTCTTCCAAGATACTCTTTCATTCTTTTATTAGCTATTATTATTTCTCTTATTGGCACCTTATCTGTTTTTTTCTGAACCCATGCAAAAGAATAAAGACATTATTTTATTTTTAGAAAGTAAAATATCTCTAAATTGTACCAATTGCAGTTATAAAAACTCTGTCTGGATGGACAGCTTTTAAATCTATTTTATGTTTGCTAAAAAGATTTTTAATGTCTTGAACAGTAAAATATCTTTTCAAAATCGTAAACTCCCTGCCATCATTTAGAATTCTTTTTTGAAGACCTGTTTTCTCGCGGGCTTTTGCCCTCTCCCCGGTCCAAGCTGACTCCAACAAGATAAGATTACCGCCTGGCTTTAATGTATATTTTAATCTCTCAAATAATTTATTTTCCTCCTTATTAGTTAAGTGGCTTACAAGGAGACCTGCCAGTACTGAATCATATAATTTCTCTGGAAAATTATATTTTAAAATATTTTTACAAATCAACTCAGCTTTCTCTTGAATATGTAGTTTTTTAACTTTTTCCCTGCTTTCTTCAATCATATTGGCACTTTGATCTATCAATGTAATGCTCTGGCACTTATGGTGATAAAATGGTAACCAGAAGGCTGTTCCACAGGCTATATCAATATGATTCTCCCCCACATATTTACTAATTAGTTTAGGTACAGTTTTAACTTCCTCCCGGTATGCTGATAGATCAGGTATGCTTGCCGGACCTGCTCCCATGGTATAAATTTCCTCATATTCCGGTGCTCTTTCATTGTAATAATTATATATTTCCTGTTCTACATTTTGTTCCATAATCATTTACTCTTTCCCTTATAATCCTAAACTAATAATTTAATTTATTTTCAAAGATGACTTTTCCACTGCCTTTTGTGATATCCCCTATTATATAGCTATTGCATCCTTTATTATTCAAAT
>CBEVGD010000142.1:0-2851 GCA_965549355.1 uncultured bacterium
CGGCACATGCAGGCAATGTTATTTTTTCGATTTATTTAATAGGTATTGTTATGGCAATACTCATGGCTAAGCTTCTCAGGGCCACCAGGTTTAAAGGTGAATCCGCTCCCTTTGTAATGGAACTTCCGCCTTACCGCATCCCAACATTTAAGGGCATAATAATCCATATGTGGGAAAGAACATGGCTATATATTAAAAAGGCCGGAACAATAATTCTGGCTATTGCAATAATTATGTGGATATTATTTATATTTCCAAAAATTGGAGACAATTACTCGCAGGATTATGATGCAGAGATAGCAGGTTTTGAAGAGTCCTTTGAATCCGGCAAGATTACCGAGAAAGAGCTTGATGAAAACATTGCAGCAGTTGAAGGCAAGATGGCAGATGAGGAGCTGGCATATTCTGCAGCAGGAAGGATAGGCCACTTTATTGAGCCGGTATTTAAACCGCTTGGATTTGACTGGAGAATGGCCGTAGCAACCATATCGGGTATTGCTGCTAAAGAAGTTGTAGTGTCCACGATGGGTACTCTTTATAGCATTACAGAAGCAGATGAAGAATCTGAATCATTAAGGGAGACACTTGTAAATGAGTATAGTCCTCTTGTGGGATATAATTTTATGTTATTTTCACTATTATATTTCCCATGCATGGCAGGTATAGCAGTATTTCGCAGGGAAGCCGGCAGAAAAGAGATGTGGTTCCAGGTCGGATACACGCTTCTACTTGCCTGGGTAGTCTCATTTGTAGTATTTCAGATCGGAAGGCTTTTTATCTGATTTGATTAAAACGGTTAGTTTATTAAATTAATAGGTGACTCATAGGGAGGACATGAAATAAATTATATCCTCCCTATGTTTTAAAGGTGGTGGTTATTTATGTTAGAGATCATATTAATAGTTTTATTGGGAATTGGTGCAGCCAGTGTTTTTATATGGATTATGATAAAACAGTTTAAAGGGAATAGTGACTGCGCAGGTTGTTCTCTTTCTAGCTCCTGTAAAAAAGAAAACATAGATAAAAATAAATGTAAATGAATAAATAATAGTAGATACCTTCTTCTGCCCCTTATCAAAAACAAAAAATTCATTCAGTTCTTTACTTACAGCCCAAAAAAATATAGTGTATTTAATTAATGTGTTTAATACTTAATAATACCTGTTAAGTAAAGCTTTATTTAAATATGTTATGAAAAGCTTTTTATGGATTGGGAGCAGATGTGAAAAAGAATATTTTTATAGTAATGGTACTATTGATAATTATTGTATCCGCTCTCTTTGGATGCAGCGGCGAACCAAAGCATACGATTGAAGAGTGGGATGAAATTGAAGGACAAAAATTGTCCGCTTCAGGGGAAGAATTGCAATTTAAAGCAATAATATTGGAGATTGTATCGGACCAGAAGCAGGACTCTGGAGGCGGTCTGGAATCAAGACAGCAAGTCTTTAAGGTAAGGATTACAAATGGCCCATTTAAAGGCGAGATCATAGAAACAAATAATCTTTTAGAGACTAATAGTATTTATAATATCGAGGTAAATGAGGGGGATCAAATCTTCATCCTCCCTGAATTTGATGGTGAAGGCAATATTATAAATTCCTATATTACTGAAACCGTTAAAGACAAATACCTGATAATCATAACGGTTCTTTTTACTATTATCCTGATTATCATAGGAAAGTTTAAAGGTGTAAAAGCTGCAATAGCCCTTGCTATAACCGCAGTAGCAATTGTAAAAATACTTCTGCCTCTGATTTTAAAAGGTCATAACCCGATTCTAATTTCAGGAGCACTTGCAATTGCAATCACTATCATAACTCTGCTGATAATCAGCGGCATTAATAGAAAAACCTTATCTACCATTATTGGAACTTCAACCGGTATATTGATCGGTGGGACCCTGGCCCTACTCTTTGGAAAACTTTCAAATCTCACCGGACTCAGCAGCGAGGAAGCAAGAATGCTTGCATTTATTCCGCAGGATATAAGTTTTGATTATAGGGGGATCCTGTTTGCCGGGATCATTCTTGCATCTCTTGGAGCAGTAATGGATGTAAGTATGTCAGTATCCTCATCAATGTTTGAGATTGTAAAAGCAGATCCTACAATTAAAAAAAATGATCTTATTTCTGCCGGAATGAATGTGGGAAGGGATATAATAGGTACAATGTCAAACACTCTTATTCTGGTATATATTGGCAGTGCACTGCCTCTTATGCTATTATTCCTGGCCTATGATATTTCATTTATTGAGTTGGTAAATAAAGATATAATCGCTTCTGAGATAATAAGAGCTCTTTCCGGAAGCATCGGCTTGATCATGGCCATACCGGTATCTGTTTTAATCTCAGCCAGCATGTTTGACAGAAAATATGTCATGAGACTGAAAAATAAAAGAATATAAGGAAAGGTTAAAGTAATAGTTTTGAGTTTTAGGAGCACAAAAAATATCATGGCAGGAGCATTGGTATTAATAATATTAATGTCTACAATGCTAATAAGCTGTATCAGTGAACCGAAATATACCTACGAAGAGTATAGGAAGATAAAAGCTATGAATACAGATAAAGACAGCAAAGATATAGCTGAAGATCTTCTAACAGATGATAATGCCGGCAAAGACGAATTGCAGTCTTTTTCTAATGACTTAAATGATTATTATCTGTATATAGAGGAATTTAAATCAATATATGATAGATATACCAGTGAACTATTCACTCTATTTGATGATTTTGATGGTGAGAAAGAAGATATAAATAAGAAAAATCAATATGCTGATTCAATAATAGAATATGAAGAGGAATGGATCTCTGATTTAGAAGAAATTGCGGTCCCCGGGTTCCTGGAT
>CBEVGD010000143.1:0-2743 GCA_965549355.1 uncultured bacterium
GGGAATTAATATTAAGCAGCTGTGCCAGCTCCCTTATTGAGGGCGGATAGCTGTTTTTTAAAATATAATTATATATATTCTTTAGAACCAGATGCTGTCTGTCGGTAAGTCTCATACAAAGTCTCCAGAGCTGAACTCAAAGTAAAAAATTCCATTAACCGGGCTATATTTATAAAGTTGTGCCCATCCGGATATTATTATATAATACTACTATACAGATGTATAGTAGTCTATGGAAAATTTTGTTGCTTTTTAATAAGAAGTCTGTATAATCTTTAGTTTTGATAAGTAATTATCGAATAAAGTATTAATAAAATAATTAAAGTTCTTGAATTTTTTAAGTAAAAAAGGATAAAAAATGATTAATAGATATAATATGACAATCCATATATTGTTCTGGTTCCTGGTCGCTATTCTTGTTTTTATTGCAGTCGTGGTGGTGCTTAATCAGAGCGGTCAGATAGAATCGTTCATTGTTAAAACCGAAACAGAAATAGTGCTGGAAAAGGAACCTGTATATATAACACAGGTGAAAGAAATAAAGGAAGAGACAGAGTGGTTCTACTTTATTGCCACAGGCTATAGTGCAAATGATCCTGCTCAGGGTACAGGCAATATTACGGCCACGGGGAAAGAAATAAAGACGGGAATGGTAGCGGTTGATACAAAAATAATACCTCTTGGATCCACTGTAGAAATAAAGGACCTCGGCATCTTCACAGCGGAAGATACCGGAGGAAAGATAAAAGGGAACCGGATAGATATATATTTTGAGACAAAGGAAGAAGCAGAAAAATTTGGTCGCAAGATGATATGGGTAAGAGTATTAAACAATCATACTGAACTTGCCGGGCTACTATCTGATTAGATTTTTTTATTCTTTTGGATCCAGTTCCCGGACAGGCTCCCGGGGCAGCGGTATATTTGCAGTACCAGGCCCTGTTTATTGTTTCCTGAAATGACTTTAGTTTGATCTGCCAAAGATCTGGAGAGCCGTAGTTTTATTTATCCTGTTTAATATAGATACCTCATTCCTGTTGTTTGCAGCGGATACTGAGCGGATCAATAAAAATTATGGTAATAACGCAGGCCGGATTATTTCACCGGGCCGGAGTAATTACATAAAATAATAATTGATAAATAAAGAAATTTGTCTAAAATGTACTAATTGGTTTAATCTTTAAATGTATATCAAGAGAGGGAAAGAAATGAAAATAAAAAGATACCTGCTTTATCTGCTTATCCTTATAGTGGTAGGAGTAATAGCGGTCAGCATTATTTTTGCACTGAGGGACCGCAATAGACAGGAGACTGCGGAAAACACGGAAGAGTCATCCGGTGTAGCTAATAAGGACGGGACAGGAGAAGCTGAAACAGTGAACCAGGATGCCGGTGGCGAGGAAATAATAGAGGAAGAACCTGAAGATTTTAGTGATTATTATACAAGCACTTCAAAAGATTTTAATAATTATAGTTTTATCTGTCCCGAAGGATGGACGATCCTTGAGGAAAAAGATGGGGGAAGGGTCCTGCTGGATAGAGCTGGAAGCGGCAGCTCAGTGGAAAGTATAATGATAATGGTAGAAGATCCCGCAGATTTTAAATCCGGCGCCACGGGTGATGAAATAGTAAATGAATATCTGCAAATAACAGAAGGCGGTTCTATCGGTGCAGAGCTCATTGAGAGCTTTAATGCTGAAATAGACGGAACTGAAGCTGAAGTATCGGGATATTATTACAAAAGCGGACTGACAGACAGGGAAGAATCTACAGATGACAGCGTCTATACAGACGAGATCGATCTTCTTACCTGTTTTACAGATGGCGGATATATTTATATTATTAAATATATGAGCAGCGGAACAGACAAGGCCGAAGCCCGTGAGACATTTGAAGGCTTTTTGTCAGGTTTTACCATGGATAACGGTATAATCGGGACAAGACAGGAAGATGGCAGCGACTCCATAAATATACTTATACTCGGGGTCGACAGCGGTCTCGGAAGAGATTTTGGCATAAAAAGCGCCAGATCGGATATAAACATGATAGTGCATATAAACCTTGAGACCTATGGCACCACCATAGTGACCATACCAAGAGATCTCTGGGTGCCCATATCCGGGCATAATGATGGAAAGATAAACGGCGCCTATACGATGGGCGGGACCGAACTTGCCATTCAGACATTTGAAGATTTTTCAGGTCTTGAGATAGATAATTATATCATAGCTGACTTTGATGGATTTATTCCTCTCATAGATTCTCTTGGAGGAGTGACCATTGAGGTTGGCGAGGACCTGGCGGATGGATTTTCCGGATGCTATCTGAGCAAGGGCGTGCATCATCTTAATGGAGAACAGGCTCTGGCTCTATGCAGAAACAGGCATAGAAGCGGGGATGGATCGACACAGGGAGGCGCATGGGCCCGTGAAGGGGAAGCCGCCAAAGTCATAAAAGCTCTTTATGAACAGAAGACCACGCTTGAAAGAATAATGGCCCTTCCTGCCTTTGCAAATTTCATGCTTAAGTACACATTGACAGATTTGGCTTTTACGGACCTTGTGAGGATGCTTCCGGCTCTGGGAAATATCGGATCAAACGACATAACCATAAGGGGAGTGCCTTCCTATAGCAAGATGGTCGGAAAGGCAAGTGCCGTGGTACATTATGAGGATGAGACAGAGCAATTATTCGAGGAGATAAAGAATCAGTAAGATCTTATGGTGCCGGCCATCCGGGCATG
>CBEVGD010000144.1:0-2699 GCA_965549355.1 uncultured bacterium
GTAAAAAATCTGGTTAAAAAATATAAGGATAAAACTGTCTTAAACAATCTCAGCCTCACTATTAAGGAAGGAGAATTTTACTGTCTCATGGGCCCAAATGGATCAGGCAAGACTACTCTTTCCTCCATTATAGCCTCTATCAGAAAACAGACCAGTGGAGAGATAAGAGTATTTGGTAAGGCCCCTGATAAAGCAAAGGATCTGATAGGTTATATACCTCAAGAAAATTTTTCAGATCCTCATCTTACCGGCAGAGAGAATTTAAGATATTTCACCAGAATGCTTGGATATGCAAATAAAGAGACTGGAGCTATAGTTGAGGACCTAATAAAAAAAGTAGGCCTTTTGGAGGATGCTGACAAAAAAGCTCGTAAATATTCGGGGGGCATGAAAAAGAAGCTTGAACTGGCCACCATTCTTTACCCGGGCATAAAAGTGCTTATCCTTGATGAACCCACCACCGGATTGGACCCTTCATTCAGAAGAAAATTCTTTGGCCTTATAGACGAAGTAAGGGATGAATCCACAACAATATTTCTTATTACCCATCTGGGTTCGGATGCCGAACTCGCATCAAGGGTAGGGCTAATAGATAATGGTACTATAATAGCTGAAGGATCACCTGAAGAACTCAAAAACAATAATAAGTTTAAAAGCATTATAAATGTTGTGACTTCTGTTAAAAATGACAAAGTCAGGGATATCCTGAACAGCTTTAACCAGGGCGATGAACTTATGGAAACAGAAGAAGGCTATAAGATCTATTCAGATGATTCAGCAGAGATGCTTCCAAAAATTGTTAGAACAATTGAAGACAGGGGGTACAAAGTGATTCAAATAGGCTCCACAGAGCCTTCACTTGAAGATGTCTTCTTTAAACTTACAGGCAAACAAATCAGGGAGGTAAAATAATGAATCAGATAACTGCAGCTTTTATTAAAGGTTTCAAAGATAATATAAACGACAAGCTATCTCTTTTCTGGGTTATTGCATGGCCCCTGATCTGGCTCTTTATGGGAGTGTTTATCTTTCTTAGGATGGTCCCGGAACAGTACCAGGCACTGGCCAAAGGCCAGAATGCGATTTCCATGATCACTTTCTCAGTAATGATTGCAGGCATGTCAAGTTTGACTGCCAATATAGTGGAAGACCGCCAGAGAGGCCTCTTCTTAAAATTAAAATCAATGCCGGTCCAACCCTGGAAGGACTCCGTAGGAAGGATCCTGGCAATACTATTATTTTGTTTTATTAGTATGTCAATCCTTATGACAGTAGGACTGATCCTTGGAGCAAGGTTTGAGATCAGCCTTATAGGAATTTTAAAATCACTGGGATTTCTTTCCTTAAGCATACTCGCTTCTTCGGGAATAGGCCTTATTATTGGTTCACTCGTTAGAAATGTCCAGGGGGCCATTATGACCGGTGTTTCCGTAGCAGTAATAACTTCTGCTCTTTCCGGGGTATTTTTTGACTACAGCATGCTTCCGGAAGCTCTGCGTAGATTTGCACGATTGTGGCCAATGTCGGCTGCCAATTCATTGATCCAACATTCTATTGCGGGATTTACAGGATATACCCCGACTGATCTAAATATAATCCTGGTCGTGATCATCTCTCTCTCATTCTTCGCTGCCGGCCTTATAATATACAATAGATTTTGCTGGAGGTCCGAGTAGTACCTGGTACGATTCATTTGGTCCATTGCTAAGGTTGATCAGTACTTTTAAGCTTTATTTATATTGTTAGCAGGCTGTAATGAATTAATTTCTGCACCCAATAGGAAGATCAGGCTGGAAATATAGACCCATAAAAGAAAAGCGATCATTGAAGCTATGGATCCATAGGCAAGCTGATGGCTGGCAAACTTATTTAGATAAATTACAAATAAATGTTTTATCCCTTCCCAGCCTATTGCAATGGTAAGCGCTCCGCGGTATATCTGCTTAAAATTGATCATTTTATTTGTACCAAAAAAATAAATAAGGATAAAAAGTAAAAAATTAAAGACTATTCCTATAACTACTGACAATATCTTTAAGATCTCAGTTGAGATAGATTCCTCAATATTTAAAATATTTATCAGATTATTTGACAAATAAAAGAGGCCCGTCGAAAGACTAAAAGTGATTACTATAATAAGGAAAATTAAAAATATTATTAGAAATCCATATAACTTTTGTTTCCAGTATCTACGGTGTGTCTCCGTTTTAAATATTTTATTTAGGGCAAACTGTATAGAGTCAAAAACATATGTAGATGTAATAAATAAGATAACAAATCCTATTATTCCTATACTGGCACGGTTCACTACTATATTTGTTATATTATTATCTACAAAACCATATATTATAGGTATTCTATCCTCAACAAACTCCAGTATATTGGACTGTATTGAAAATCTTTTTATAATCACGCCTGATACAGAAATAAATATCAGCAGTGCAGGGAATATGGATAATATCGTATAAAAGGCTATAGAAGAAGCAAGTATCTGGCAGCCGTCTTCAATAATTTTTTTAAACAGCCTGTAAAAGTACTTTAATATATTTTTTACTATTTTTTTTAGCCTTCTCATATTTTTCATCTACCATTTAAAATCTCCTGAATTAAAATACCTGGGTTTTGTTTATTATTATCCGGACAGCTGGTTCTTTCTGCAATAAAAAATATCCCACCAAATAAAATGACCCCTGGAGGGT
>CBEVGD010000145.1:0-2603 GCA_965549355.1 uncultured bacterium
GTCATAAGCCAGGTTTTTACTATTACATTTATAATTTTCTTTTTCAGGTCAAAGGGAAGCATCTATCATTTTAAAAAGGAAGTCTTCTATCCGGACCTAAAGATAATGAAAGAAATTATTACTATAGGTTTTCCATCGTTTTTGCTGGAGATGATAGCAAGCATAATGTTTATGGTATTTATAAAAATCGTAAGGATATATGGAGGAGATTCATATATTACTATTACGGGAATAGCTATAAGGATAATCGATCTTATTTTTATGCCGATAATCGGAGTAAGCCACGGTTTCTCACCCATTGTTGGCTTTAATTATGGTGCAGGATCACATAGAAGGGTAAAGAATGTATTAAGAGAGGGACTTATATGGACAGCTGCGGTTGCCTTTGTCGGTTTTATATTAATGGTAGCATTCCCTCAATTGCTATTAAGGATGTTTACCAATGATCCTGAGCTTATAAGAAATGGTATTGCTCCTCTAAGGATAATAGCCGTGTGTGCCCCTCTATGGAGTGTCCCGATAATCGGCGGAGCTTTTTTCCAGGCTATTGGAAAGGCAAAACCTGCAATTATAATAAATCTTGCAAGAGAACTTCTTGTATTCATCCCAGCAGTGATAGTGCTTCCATTATTCTTTGATCTCCAGGGAGTATGGATATCCTGGCCTTTTACCGATATATTCGCAGCCCTGATAACAGGGGGATTCCTAATAAGGGAAATAAGGATAATCAATAAAACCATGAAGCTTGAGGAAGCTGCAGTTTAGTCAGTAAATATCTGATTTGCAAGCAGATCCTCGAAAGTCTCCCTTTTTCTTATGAGTCTTGCTTTGCCATCCTTGATCAAAATTTCGGCAGGTCTTGGTCTTGAATTATAATTTGAAGCCATGGAAAACCCGTATGATCCGGCATTGGCAATGGCCAATATATCACCGATTCTTGCTTCAGGTATTTTTCTTGGCTCAGGACCATCCGGACCGATAGTAAAAAGGTCCCCTGATTCACAAATATTGCCGGCAATAACAACATCTTCCGGAGCACCATCAGGATTTGAGCAGTTTATAATATGGTGATAACTTCTATACAGGGTCGGTCTCAGCAGATGATTGAATCCGCTGTCTGTACCCACAAATCTGTAAAGCGGCGTATCTTTTTTATTTGTCACCGTCACCAGCAGATGGCCGGCTTCAGCAGTCAAATATTTTCCCGGTTCAAAATTAAATTCAAGTTCTTTCTCATAACGGGCAGAAAAATCCCTCATAAAATCAGAAGCTTTAATACCGAATGTTTTCAGGTCAAATGGTTTTTCTTCAGGCCTATAAGGAACTCCGATCCCGCCCCCGAAATCAACAAAATCAAGATCTCCTATCTTGCCCGCACTTTTTAATATCATATCCATAGCTTCTATAAACTGGTCCACTTTAAGGATACCTGAACCAATATGAGCATGGATTCCTTTTATATTAAGGCCAAGATCACCGGCCAGCCTGCTTGCTTCATCCAGCTGGTCAAAATATATTCCAAACTTGGACTTAGGACCGGCTGTTATACAGTGATCATGATGGCCAAAGCCAATACCAGGATTGACTCTTATACAGATGTCTTTTCTGCCTCTAAGCTTTGAATATTCTTTCATTATAGCCATGGAGCCGATGGCCACCATTATATTTCTATCAATTGCATATTGGAGTTCCCCGGCTGATGGATTATTCGGCGTGAATAATAGGTCCTCCGGGGCAAAACCCGCCTTTAGAGATATAAATATCTCCCCGGGAGACACAGTGTCTATCCGGCTTCCAAGTTCTCTAAATATCTTCAGGACATTAATATTGGTATTTGACTTACATGCATAATAGATCTTTACCTTTGGATAATTAAAAGCATTTATTAGAGTATTAAATCTATCCTTAAAAGTCTGCCCATTATATACATACAGGGGGCTTCCAAATTCCTTTATAAGATCCGTGCATGAAATACCTTCAATATCAGATTTATTATTAAGTTCCGGTGCCATCGCATACTCCCTTGCAAATTTAAGTTCAAGATATGGAAAGTATATTTATAACAGTAAAAACAAATATTTTCCAGATAATTATTCTTATCAGATATCTTATCGCTTTTTAAGCTGAATGTTTACTGCCAAATTTTAAATATATTGTTATTCAGCGATATTATTGCTGCCAATTCTCAAATATGGGGAAATATATGCTTTTAAAGGAAAATAACTGATTTCAGCAGACCTTTTGATAAAGATTGTAATATAATAATCCGGCAGTCCTGTGCTATAATACTAATCTGCCGGAGAGATGGCTGAGCGGCTGAAGGCGCACGCTTGGAAAGCGTGTAAGTGGCGCAAGCTACTTCGAGGGTTCGAATCCCTCTCTCTCCGCCAAAGTACATATTCTTTATTAATCAATTGTATGAGAGCCAGTAAGTGCATATTTGCTGGATTCGAAAAGACGGACTGAGCGTATGCGAGGGAGTCTGCGTCTCTGCAGCGAACGGAGTGAGACGAAAGAACGAATCCCTCTCTCTCCGCCATTTTAATATTTTGCTATATTTTGTTATCATTTCTAAATGGCTTTAGCTAATATTAACATTTTTA
>CBEVGD010000146.1:0-2549 GCA_965549355.1 uncultured bacterium
GAAAGTCCTTCTGGCCAGGGCTCTATGCCAGGAACCGAAAATATTGCTGCTTGACGAACCAACGAGCAATCTTGATCTAAAACATCAATTTGAGATTTTAAAATTGATTGAGGGCCTGGTAAGAGATAAGGGTCTTTCGGTAGTAATGGCCATACATGATTTAAATCTGGCCCTGCGGTTTTCGGATAAAATTGCTCTACTCAAGGAAGGCCGAATATACGCAGCCGGAGATGTTAATAGAATTCTCAATGAAAAGAATATAAAAAAGGTTTTTGGTGTTAAAACTATAATAAACAATTATCTGGGCAAGCCTTATATTATCACACTGGCATCTGATTGATAAAGCGATAAAGCAGGAATTTGATATCTTTTTCTTTTTAAAACAAATAGATAGTCAGGATTATGAGGATTATGAGGATTGGCATAATTAAAATATATTATAAAATATTAAAAAACATGATTTTGGAATGGTGCAGCTATTATGTTTAATAGATTAAAAGGACTGACAATTATAGGAATAGGGCCGTCAGATAAGAAATATATTTATTCTCTTGCACTGGAAGAGATAAAATCAGCAGATATCCTTGCAGGTTCACATAAAATACTCGACAAATTTAAACACTTAAAAAAAGATACAATAAGATATGGATTAGAATTTGAACCATGGATCAAAATAGTTGAAAAAGCTATTAAAAAAAACAAAGTGGCAGTTCTCGTATCAGGAGATCCTGGTTTTTATAGTCTTGCCAGCCTAATAGTCAATTATTTTAAACCATATATCCCAAAAGTCTTACCAGGCATTAGCTCGCTGCAATTGGCTTATTCTAAAATTGGAAGAAAATGGAACAATGTAGAAGTTGTAAGCCTGCATGGAAGAGACTCAGACATAACAGAGGCATTAAGAGGGGGAGATGAATTAGTCTTATTGGCTGATGAAAAGACTTCAATTACAAATATCAGCAATTTATTATGCCGCACAGGACAGGGTGCCAGGGAAATATATATTTGTTCAAATCTTGGAAGTGAAGAAGAAAGTATCTTCAAGATCACAGCACAGGATCTGGATAAAAAGCACCTTGCTCCAAACTCAGTTCTGATTTTAGAACCTTATGATGAATCCGGGACGAGATTCTTTGGCATCGGTGTTGGAATAGGCGGTTCTGAAATGGTAACAATGAGAGCCGCACGAACATTAAAAATAATTGATACATTATTTGTTCCCATATCTAAAAATAAATCAGACAGCAGAGCTTTGATGTCGGCAAAAAGATATCTTCGGCCGGAAGCAAGAATAATAGAGATAAAGTTCCAGATGATCAAAGACAGGGCAGCTATACTGAGATATTACAGGGAATATGTCGACAATATGGCAAACGAAATGGAATCAGGGAAAAAGATAGGCTTTATTACCATTGGAGATCCTCTGCTTTATAGCACCTATAATTATATTTTAAAGATCTTAAAAGAAAAAATAAATCCGGATCTTGTAGAGACAATACCCGGTATCAATACCTTTTCACACGCATTCGCAAGGCTTAATCAGCCTCTGGTCGAAGGTAATGAAAAAATGGCGGTATTGCCCTGCAGTAATGGTCTTGAGGGATATGTTGATATAATCAAGCAGTTTGATACGGTTATACTTATGAAAATAGGAAAAAACATACATAAGGTTTTAAACTTAATAAAGAATGCAAATAGAGAAAGTGAATCTTATTTTTTTAAAAATATTGGTCTGGGCGATGAGGTCTCGGGGGAACCAATAAACCGGATCGGAAAATTTGAAGATGGATATTTGTCTACAATAGTCATAAGGAGGAAAAATTGATAGTAAGCTTTATTGGTGCCGGCCCCGGGGACCCGGAACTTATAACTCTAAAAGGCTATAACAGGATTAAAAATGCGGATGTAATAATATATGCCGGATCATTAATAAACCCGGCTATTCTAAAATTTGCCGGGAAATCTACCGAGATATACGACAGCAAAGACATGACACTCTCAGAGATTATCGATTTGATAGCCGAAAAAACTAAATCCGGGAAAAAAGTCACAAGGCTTCATACAGGAGATATTTCTATTTACAGCTCTTTGATCGAGCAGATAAAGCCTCTTGAAAAAAAAGGAATAAATATTGAAATTATTCCAGGAGTTAGCTCATATCAGGCAGCAGCTGCAAGAATAAAAAAGGAATATACAGTACCGGGTGGAACACAGACTTTAATTTTAAGCAGAATAAAAGGCAGGACCCCGGTTCCCGAAGGGGAGAGTTTAAAAAAACTTCTCAAGCATCATAGCAGTATTGCACTTTTCTTAAGCATGGAGATGTTTAAAGATATTTTAAATGAACTGCGGGCAGAACTTCCGATTGATACGCCTATTGCAATATGCCATAAAATATCCTGGCCGGGAGAGCTTATTATTATGGGGACAGTAGATAATATTGAAGAAAAAATAAAGGATTTGGACCTGAGATACACTACATTGATACTGATAGGTAATTTTCTAAGAGGAAATAATACAAAATCAAAGTTATATGATAAAGATTTTTC
>CBEVGD010000147.1:0-2509 GCA_965549355.1 uncultured bacterium
TCTTTCCCAGCAAATTGCCAGTAGCTATATGAAAAGCACACACCCTATCACATTTGCGTGACCGTTTCTGATTGTAACCGTATTCCCTGATTAGATTTAAATATTTTAGACTTATGTCTATTTTTAAAGAACTATTTCAAAATTTACTAAAAATAATACTACAAAATAAATAAATAACAATGACTAATTTACATAATCCATCAATATCTTTATAATCTCATTATTTACTTATCATTTTTTATATATGGATGAGATCACATTTTATAGGATCCTTTTATTTTCCCTTTTTGCATTTGCTTCCATTGCATATTTCTCCCTTCTTCTTATACCCGCTCCCTATGGGCGCCACCTCCGCAAAGGATGGGGTCATACCGTAAAAGCAAGGCTTGGATGGTTCATTATGGAGTTCCCGGCCTTTTCTGTCATTATATTTATGTTTTTTATGGGAAACAAAAGAACCAGCATAGTAGAAATAATATTTCTTCTCATGTGGACTGTACATTATTTTCAGCGTACTTTTATCTTTCCTTTTCTCATGAAGGGCGGGGATAAAAAGTTCCCGGTCATGCTGATCGTTTTTGGCCTGGGTTTTAATACAATAAATGGTTATGTAAATGGAAAATACCTTTTCCATCTTAGTCCTGTCTATCCGGTCAGCTGGTTATATGATCCCCGGTTTATAGTAGGTGCAGCACTTTTTATTTCAGGAATGGTAATAAACCTTCAATCGGACCATATTTTAAGGGGACTTAGAGACTCAGCAAAGAACGGATACAGCATCCCCCGCAGAGGTCTTTTTAAATATATATCCTGCCCGAATTATTTCGGAGAGATACTCGAATGGACAGGCTGGGCCATTGCTACCTGGTCCATTCCGGGTCTTGCATTTGCAGTTTTTACATTCGCTAATCTGGCTCCAAGAGCTTTTGCAAACCACAACTGGTACAGGAAAAATTTTTCTGATTATCCTGAGAAACGCAAAGCTCTTATACCTTTTATAAAGTAGTTATTTATATTGCTTATAAGATGTTTACAACCATTTAATATCCAGATCTTTTTCCAGTTGTTTGAATTCTTTGTCTCCTGTTACCAGAATTCCCTTATGGATATCTGTAGTTGCTGCAGCAATGCAGTCAGCATATGATAATGGATTATGCGCTTTGAAATATCTATTCAGTTATGACCTTTGCATCCCTGAACCATTTGAACGTATCTTCTATCGACTGTTTTATGGGCCGGGGATCATATCCAAGCTCCTGGCTTGCTTTGCCGTGGCTTATAAAAGAATTGCTCTGAAGAGTGGCCAAAGAGTAGTTTGTAAAGCGCGGCGTACTGCCCGAGAGCCTGTAGTAGGCCGTGGTAAAACAGCAATAGGCTCTTGCGAGCCACATAGGTATGTAAAGGCCGGGGCTTCCCACCCCTGTCACTTCTGCAAGCATCATGAACATCTCCTGCATTGTGACCCTCTGCCCTGAAAGTATATAATTTTCACCAGATTTTGCTTTTTGGGCTGCCAGGATATGGCCCTCTGCTACATCTCTGACATCTACGAAATCATAAGCTCCGCCAATGGCCATTTTCATTTTTCCATTATAGAAATCAAGAAAAGTCTGTGTTATGGCAGACAGCCGCCAATCATATGGTCCAAGCGTCCCTGTCGGACACAATACTACCGTATGCAGGCCCTTTTTCCCGGCTTCAAGAACATCAATGCTTGCCTGTGCTTTGGACCTATCATATTCACCCCTTTCATTTTCCGGGTCATAGGGCATATTTTCATCAATAGTGGTCCCCATGGGCGGTTCCTTCAGGGCATGGATCGTACTGGTATAAATAAGCTTCTTGACTCCTGCATCGAGGCAGGCCCTTATGACATTTCTGGTCCCTTTTAGATTGATCTCCCGGGTAAGCCGGTCCTCCCCGGGCATGATGGATATTTTTGCAGCCAGATGGTATACGGTATCTATTCCCTGGAAAGCTTCTACAAGTGACCGCTGGTCCAATATATTCCCGGTAGCTTTTTCTACAGGAAGATCTTTTAATGCAATAATATCTGAAGTGGGCCGCAAGAATGCCCTGACTTTATGGCCCCTTTCAAGAAGCTTCCGGATAAGTACATTTCCTATAAAACCGGTAGAGCCTGTTACCAGATCCATTCTGCCCCGCTTTCTATTGATGCTACATGTATACTGATAAATATTTCTGCAAGTATATTATGAAAGACTTAAAAAATCTAACTAATTCATGATCCGCTAATGCACTCAATACAGGTAAAAGATTTGTGATAGGAATCAAACAGAAGCACTATAAAAGCACCATCTTCATCCTGATCAATTAAAACTCTATGCTTCATTTTCTATTCCTCAATAATATAAAATAATATACAGATTTTATTACAATTTTATTCCAAGCACCAGAAAGACATTCCTTTTGAAATACCACTCTCCTTCTTTCTGAACAAAATATTTTGCTATTTCGGTATCATTAACACCATGATCAATAAGGTCAT
>CBEVGD010000148.1:0-2503 GCA_965549355.1 uncultured bacterium
ACATCAATAGCTTCGTAGATCTCTTTATCATGAAGGTGCCCATCAAGGTCTATAAGAAATATATAATCTCCAAGATCTTTCTTGGCCGGTCTCGATTCCAATCTTGTCAGGTTTATATTTCTCTCAGCAAACTCCTTCAGTATGCTGAAGAGGCTTCCCGGCCTATCCTGTTTTAAGAAACATACAATAGAGGTCCTGTCTTTTCCGCTTTTTGGCTGAATGCTATCTCCCACAAAGACAAACCTTGTCTTATTATCTTTATTATCTTCTATATCACTTTCTATTATCTGGAGTCCATATATCCCTGCAGCAGTCTTCGTCCCGATCGCAGCTGTGCTTTCTTCTTCCTTTTTCAGCATTTTGATTGCTTCTGCGGTACTATTGGCTGCGATGATCTCTGCACTCTTTAGATATGTTGAAATATAATTCTTGCACTGTGCCGCTGCATGCGGATGGGATATTATCTTTCTTATTTTGCCAGGAGCGGATTTATTCTTTCCGATCAGGCTGTGCTTTATGGGAATAGTTATTTCCCTGATTATCCTGGCTTCACTCTCAAAGGTTAGAAAATCCAGAGTAATATTAACAGAACCTTCCAGCGAATTTTCGATAGGCACGATACCTTCTGCCGTTTCTCCCCTATCTACGCTTTTTATGACTTCCCTCATATTAGAATATGGTATCTTTTCAATACTTTTTTCCAATTTACTGATATCTATATATTTATCCAGAGCTTCTTCAGTAAAAGTTCCGGGAGGTCCGAGATATGCTATTTTAGTCTTCATCACTTTTAGCGGTTAATTGATATTTAAAAAAATAATGTAAGATAATATTCTTAAAAACAATGCTCCGGAGCAGATCGCACCTTTAAGGAAGGAAGTCCTGCGGATTGTTCGGTATGCCGTCTACCAGTACTTCATAGTGCAGATGGGGCCCGCTGCTTCTTCCGGTACTGCCCATTGTACCTATTGACTCTCCCTTTTCGACTTCATCGCCGACTGCCGCATACATTTTGCTGAGATGTGCGTACACTGTTGAATATCCAAATCCATGATATATTACGATCTTCCTGCCATAGCCGCCGTGCCAACCTGCATATATGACCACTCCGGCTGCTGTCGAGTTTATGGGGGTGCCGGTATTGTTCCCTATATCAAGTCCCTTATGGTAATAGCCATATCTTCTTTCATTAAAAACACTGGTAATGGTTCCCCATGTGGGCCATATATCCGGTGTATGTTCCATAAGGTATATATGGTCCTCCATATTCTGCTTGTCCTGTGAAAGGACTTCGGACAGGTCAGGTGCGACCTCAAGAAGCTCATTTAGAAGTACTTCGATATCATCAAGCTCCTGTTCCTGGTCATTTATATAATAATATATTTCATTAGGGTCCTCTTCAAGAACCACATCAGCTGAAAGTTCATCAGTATAGACTGCAACTGCTTCTGCATATCCTCCCTTACCGGTGATATCCCTCACCATGCGGTCCAGCTCTTCCACGTCTTTTAGATAATTTTCAAGTATTTTCGTCTTCGTCTCTATTTCCCGGGTTTTTTTCTCAAGATTGGCCATTTCCACTTCCTTGTATTGTATCCTGGATTCAAGCCTTTCTATTTCTGCCACTTTCTCATCAAACTTTTCCCGGGCTAATACAAGATTGGAAAACAGTATTACGCCTGAAGCAGCAACTATTATGATTGCTACAAATATGGACCTCAATACATTATGAGATATTTTTAATTTTCTGATCCTTGAGCTGGCATCCGAGAATACCAACAATGTATATATTTTCTGTTTATTATCTTCCATATTATATTAAGTAAAAATGATTTAATATTATAACCGATTATATAAATATGGAAAAGCCCATATTTATGCAGTTTCCCAGGAGCTTTTTTGATGGTCCGCCAGGAAACTTTAGTTTTCCATCATGAATTTTATTTTAAGGGTATTATTGCCCATAAAAACCTCGCCCGGCACAGGCCCCGCCGTGACCTCTATCTCACATTTCCTTCCCGGGTATGCGGTAAATCCAGACAATGTGACTACTTTCTGTTCTGAAGGGTCTATTGCCCCTATGGTATAGCTTTTCTCATCAGATATATTATTCTCGGTTTTATAGGAGACAAGCACAACTACATCATTTTCCACGACATTCCCCTGGTTCTCGATCTTAACGGCTATGCTTATTTCCTTGCCATTTCCAAGTATCCAGTATTCGCCATTTTCATTCACTACCGGAGGGTTGAATTCTATGCTGTTACCTATTACTGCAACTCCCCTTCTTTCCTGAAGTTTGGCAACAGTCTTTATATCGGATATGAAACCAACTACACTCTGGGCATCTGTAAGGCTTCTGTCCTGAAGAACTGCCGAATCTATTATAATAAGATTGCCTATGCCTATATTTTCACCGGATTCCTTTAACTTATCCTGAAAAAATACATATATCTCATCACTCATGAACATATAGAGAAATGTATTGGTTATCTGGGTAGTC
>CBEVGD010000149.1:0-2477 GCA_965549355.1 uncultured bacterium
TTTAAGGAGACAGCACCCGGAAGAAGAGAGGGGAGAAGAATTCGGTAAAGCTTTTGAACATTTTATATTAATGGAGATACTTGCTTACCGCTCGTATAGCGGTAAAGATTTTGCAATTAATTTTTGGAGGACAAAGACAGGTTTGGAAATAGATTTTATCTTAGCAGAAGGTGAAGTTGCTATAGAGATAAAAGGAGCAAGCCGTATAGACAAAAGAGATCTCAGGGCATTGAGAGTCTTTGCTGAAGAATATTTGCCAAGAAGAAATCTTGTGGTTTGCAATGAGAAAGAAAAGAGACTCCAGGGGACAATAGAGATAATACCCTGGAGTGAATTTCTGCAAGAATTATGGGCAGGAAATGTTTTATGAAAATTATATTAGCCGGTACACTTATGTGGAAAAAGTGATAATCTATGTAGAATTATTATATTCCCAACAATAAGGGAGCAGGCAGGAATCCGGATGGAAGCGGCGATTGGAAAGAAAAAGATTAAATGTTTAGATTAGCAAAATACCTCAAGCCTTTTACAATATTGATATTGATAGCTATAGTGCTGCTTTTTTTACAGGCGCTGGCAAATCTTGCACTTCCCGATTATATGTCAAATATTGTAAATTTTGGCATTCAGCAGGGAGGCATAAAAAATGCGGTACCTGAAGCTATTAGAAAAAACCAGATGGATAAACTGATTATATTCATGGACGCAGAAAGCAGGTCCAAAGTACTGGAAAGCTATACCCTTTTCGCTATGACTTCCTCTGATTACAGGGAGTATTTAAAGAAATATCCACAGATCGAATATGAGGGCGTCTATGTGCTTGATAAAATAAGCAGGGAAGAGACTGAAAGAGTAAATAAGCATATGGGTAGAGCATTTCTTGCTATTGCGGCTATAGAACAGATGATAGCCGAACCTGAGAAGGCATCGGCTTTTGGCGGCATGCCCGGGTTTGATATATCAAAGATCCCCGAAGATATGTCAGCTGATCAGGTCCTTGAGATGATCAGACATCTGCCGGAAGCGCAGCTGTCCGGACTTATAGATGTGATGGATGAAAAGTTTGATGCACTGGGCGATAGGATGGTGACCCAATCAGCCACAAGCTCAGTAAGGGCTGAATATATTGCTCTTGGCATGGACATGAACAGGGTACAGAACAGTTATATATGGCATGCGGGACTTCTGATGCTGCTGCTTTCCCTTGCAGCTGCTATATGTACGGTTGCGGTAGGTTACCTGTCTGCAAAGGCTGCAGCAGGGACGGCAAGAAACCTCCGAGATAAGGTATTTACCAGGATCGAAAGTTTTTCAAATACTGAATTTGATAAGTTTTCAACTGCATCCCTTATCACCAGATCGACAAATGATATTACCCAGATCCAGATGCTTATCATAATGCTAATAAGGATCGTTTGTTATGCGCCGATACTTGGAATAGGCGGAATTATCCGTGCTCTCGGCAAGAGCACCTCAATGTCCTGGATAATCGCTCTGGCGGTGATAGTCATCATCTGCCTCATAATAGTCATATTTTCTGTGACAATGCCAAGATTCAGGAAGATGCAGGATCTTATTGACAGGCTCAGTCTTGTCACCCGCGAGAATCTCTCGGGCATGATGGTGATCAGGGCATTCAATACTCAAAAATTTGAAGAGGACCGCTTTGACAGAGCAAATATTGACCTTACAAAGACATCCCTTTTTGTAAACAGGGCAATGGTCATACTTATGCCTGCGATGATGCTGGTCATGAACGGCCTCTCGCTGCTTATAGTCTGGGTAGGAGCTCATCAGGTAGCCCAATCTAATATACAGGTAGGAGATATGATGGCATTCCTCCAGTATGCCATGCTTATAATAATGTCATTTTTAATGCTTTCAATGATGTTTATCATGATCCCCAGAGCTTCGGTCTCTGCCGGAAGAGTAGCGGATGTTCTCGAAACGGAGACTGTTATCCGCGACCCCAAAAAGCCCGGGAGATTTGCCGCACCATTCCAGGGCCGGATAGATTTTAAGAATGTCTCATTTTCTTACCCTGAAGCAGAAGAAGATGTGATCCATGATATTAGTTTTACAGCCAGGCCCGGCCAGACAACGGCCATAATAGGATCGACTGGCTCAGGTAAATCAACGCTTGCCAACCTCCTGCTCAGATTCTATGATGTCAGCCGCGGGCAGATACTTATAGACGGTATTGATATAAGGGAAGTGACACAATATGACCTGAGAGACAGGATCGGTTATGTCCCTCAGAGAAGCATCCTTTTTAGCGGCACGATTGAAAGCAATCTCCGTTATGGCAATGAAAATGCGAGTGAACAGAAAATAAGAGAAGCAGCAAAAGCTGCACAGTCGCTTGATTTTATAGATGAAGGTCCTAAAGGTTTTAATACAAGGATATCCCAGGGCGGGAAAAATGTATCAGGCGGCCAGAAACAGAGGCTTTCAATAGCCCGGGCACTTGTAAAGGA
>CBEVGD010000150.1:0-2442 GCA_965549355.1 uncultured bacterium
ATCTTAAATTTAAGAGCGGGGAATCTTCCTTGCCTCAGTTCTGTATCAAGCCCTTCACCTGTTCCCATTCCCATAATATATCCACAGTCCTTTTCATTTAATCTCATATAGGTCACTTTCTCTTTTTTCATCACTAAAGATACCACAGGTCCATTAAAGCCAGAATGTCCTATATCCCTTAGTTCTACTTTTGACGGGTCAAGTGCGGTGCTGTATGGAGCAAAACCGCAGGCAGAGAACAGAGCTTCCCCGTTCTGGACATTTAATATATCACCATATGTTATGCTCTGACCTGAAAGATAGTTTAATATGACCTGGCTGGAAGTTGTAAGCACATCACCTTCGCATCCTGATACAAGACCTTCATCTGCTGTAAGTGAAAGCGCGGGACAAGGGATGCATCCCCAGTCCTGGGAAAGCTCATACTGACACTTTACATTTATGGCATCCAGGTCATATTTTCTGGCAAGTTCCTTTATTCCATAATAAAGCCTGCCTTCTTTCTCCATATGCTCTGGTTTTACATCTTTACCAATACGGGCACATTTTTTTACATTGGCCTCAAACTGTCTGTATTGTTCCTTATTAGCGCTTTCTGCCAGATTGATGAGACTGTAGCTGTCTATCTGGAGCACTTCAGGTCCGATAATACCTCTCAGCATTAAATGATCGAAAGTACCCGGGTACATACTCATAGCCGCGTATCCTACCAATCCTATCCTAGTAGCTCTAAGAGACTTGATGGTCTCTGCCACTTTTACAAACTTTATTACTTCATTTAAAGAATTTTCATCATCAGGCAATCCGTGGATATAACTGTGACTAATACCCAGCCTTTTCAAGGATCCAGAAAATACAGTTATTGCTACAAAGGAACCGGTAGATTCCATCTTGCCCTGATATTCAAACATGGGAAATCCCCAGATCGCAAGGGGCAGGTGTTTTAATTCTAAGACTAGGGCCATGGCTACTGACGGTTCTGCCCAGGTGTCAAAATAAAGAAGTATTCCGTCTACATTCTTGGAAAGTACCTTGTTGGCGAACTCTCTAGCTTCTACTGGGTCTACCAGGGGTTCATTATTAGAAAAATTGTCTATACCTTTTTTCTTGATATTTTCCAGGGCTTCATTACCTTTTTCTCTGCTCATATCTTCCTGATAATCCTTATGTGCAATCCTGATAAATGCTATTTTTCCCATAATATCTCCTTTATAAATTACATTTTATAATTAAAAAATTGCCCTTTTCTTCTTTAAACCTTCTAATAAAATCTCCAATTATTTGCTCGCTTTTGCCATAGGCCGGGAACAGTATCAAAAATATTTATGCCACTGTCTAAAGCATGCCATATATTGATAATGCCTCTTCTTTGGGTGGTTTACCAAGTGTGTTAATACCATCCCTGCCACTTTAAAGTAATTGTTCATTAATAATTATCTACGAAAATCCCTATCAATATTTAATTCTTTATTAATCCAAACTTCTTCATAAGGTCTTTTACTCTATTTTTATCTTCTTCAGAAAGTGGCCCCATATGTGACGGTGCAAAATTCCCCTCATAACCAAGAATATTCATTGCATAACTAAAAGCAGGCAATATATCTAGCTTTTTAAATTCATCACGAAGTTCGCTAAATTTAGACTGCCATAAAGAACAGGCTTTCCAATTTCCTGACTCAAGCTCACTCCAGTAAGATTTAAGCCACTGCGGAAACAAACATAGAAATCCATCAAGATGAAGACTTGCACCCACTCTATGAAACATATCAAAAAGATCATATTGAGCTTCAATTATTTTATATTCTTCATTATCTTTAAAATAATCTACCAATTTTTTTATATAACTAGCGTCTTCAGAGCATTTACTTCCCCATATATTTTTATGCTCAGATAGTCTCTTTTGTGTTTCAAGCATTATCTTTGTTTTCGTTGTTGAAGGAAGATCATAAAGATAGATAGGAAACTCTGACTTATTAGCAATAGTAGAAAAAAATCTTATAAGTGCTCCTTGAGAACAGCTAAAATAATACGGTGTAGTCAGCGCAATACCATCAATATCCAGCCCTTTCAAAGAATTAATCCTATCAAGAACTCTTTCTATACTGCAATCCATAGCTCCAACTAATATCCTTACATCAGATTTAATTTCATTTTTAGCTTTTAGAACCGTTTTTACGACTTTTGAATATTCTGAATCTCTTATACCTGGTTCATCCCCCATTGAGCCCATAATTAGAAATCCATGCACATCTCCATTTATCTGATCAACAACATGTTTATAAAGACTTTTCTCTATCAAATTTCCATTTCTATCTCGGGGGGTTCCCGTAGCTGTAACAAATCCTTTTTCTAATTTTTTTGTCATTTCTACTATCTCCTCTTTTTTGTAAAATAAAATTATTCTAAAAAATGAGATGATGATTATTCTAAGAGATATTGAAG
>CBEVGD010000151.1:0-2422 GCA_965549355.1 uncultured bacterium
ATAAACATAAGTACCGGTATCACAAATAATACTGCAATAGCAAAAATAGGTTTTAGGATAGTCTCCGGACCGGCCACACTACCATCATCTACTCTGCGGCCCGCTGCAGATACCAGACCGCATATGCCGAGTACCGAGGCAATGAATATATTGATGGCCCAGTTTTCAAATGGGAGTACGAGATCATAGCTTCCATAATATATAAAAGCACAGATAAAGAATAAAAGACCTCCCAGTCCTACTGAAATAGTATTTCTCCACGGGGATCTTTCTATGATGCCATCTGTTGCTTTGTATAAGATGATCATTAAGATCCAAACTGCTGCCATCTGGCCGGCAATCACCTGGATAGCATATAGGATACCGGATGTATAGGGCCAGAAAGAAGCCATTAATAAAGCTGCGGATATTACAGTAATAACGATCCTTACTTTTGTTATTTTAAATAAATTGGCAAGGGCCAGTGCAGCTATATTTGTAATAAGCATTATCAGCAAACACAGATTCAGCATATATCCTGAGCTGGCCACAAATGCTCCGGGATTCTGCAGCTTAAGCATTTGGAGCAGGATCCAGGGAAGTATTAATAAAGTAGTGTAATATACTTTTTTAGAACCGTCGGATAGTTTAAAATCATCCCTGTTTTTGGTTACTCTGTACACTGACCCAATGAGTACAGCAGAAAAGAAAAGTACTTCTAAAATTATATCTACACCCGGCCTCCATACCATATCCCATGTTCCAAAAAGTCCGTTAAAAGCAGTATCCAGGCTTATGCCGATAATAATACCGGGCAGCATGTTTTTAAATAAATCCAGTTTTTTTAACTGCAATAAAGATATGAAGAAAATAATACCGGCAATCCACAAAATAGTACCCACAGCCGCAGCAGCCATATTAAAAGGCGCCCATGGGACGATTTGCAGGATCAATCTTACAATACTTATCCCGGCAGCTATTATCCATAAAATAGATTTAAACTTTAAAAACTTAAATAGAAAACCGGTAAAGAAAACCAGCAGGAATGTAATCGCTGCATATATGCCAACATCCGTAAGGCTGATATTTGGTCTTTCGCGATAATAATTTGTCAGCAATGAGAAAAAGCTCCTCATTATCTGAAACCCGAAAAAAGTGGTTATAACTATTATTACTGTATAAACCCGGCACATCCATTTACTGTATACTTTATCTTTCATGTCCTACTTTCTCCTTGTTTTAAATCTATTATCTAATTAGTTCCTGGTGAATACTTTAATTAAAAATATACCAGAATATGAAAAATATGGATATAAACAAATTAGAAAGGAGACCGTATTATTACTTATAGCCTGTTTTCAAACAGGATTTGGGCTGATATTCTCATTAAATTCAGTTATACTATAATATTAATAAAATCTAACAATAACAAAAAACAGATTTTAATAATAAACAAAGATCCAAGCGGGGTATTATGTTAAAATTTTTAAAAAGATTTGAGCAGATAATAGCTTTTATTCTTATCAGTATGATGTCATTGATCATAGTTCTTTCTGTGCTGGAATTGGGCTGGACCATTACAAAGGATATTATTGATAATTTTAAAGGGCCATTACACTTTATGGTACTTGATAACCTTTTAGCGATCTTTGGATTATTCTTATTAATATTGATAGGTGTTGAACTCCTGGAAACAATGAAAATATATCTTAGGGAAGATACAGTGCACATCGAAGTTATTATATTGGTGGCTATAATTGCTATAGCACGTAAAGCTGTTGTATTGGATCTGGAAAAAGTAGATGCCATTACTATTATGAGTTTGGGAGTACTTGTAATTGCACTATCTGCCGGATATTTTATTATAAAAAAAGTCCGGAAAAAATAAGCGTGCACTATGATCATGGTGATAGAATCGGAAATAGTGCAGTTATTATGCATCTATTAGCAGCGGAAGGAATAAGTATCCTTTCAGAAAGAATGGTCGGGTCTTCTCAATCAATCAGCAGCATAGAAGATGTAAAAGAGCTTAAACATGTATATAAAAAATTAAAGAAGTCCGCAAAAAAGATTATTGAGACAAACCTGGATCTGGCTGGGAGCCTGAGCCCAGTTCCCGGACAGGCTTCCAGAGGATATAAGAATGAATAGGGCAGTATTTTTAGATAGAGATGGTACGATAAATGAAGATGTAGGGGCTCTTTGCTCAAAAGATAGACTCATATTTTATGAAAGAGGCAGAAAGAGATTATAATATCGACTTAAAGAATTCTTTTGTTATTGGTGATCATCAAAGCGATATAGAGATGGGCCGTGAGCTTGGAGTAAGTTCTGTATCTGTATTGACCGGCCATGGCAAAGACGGTGCGGAAGATTTGTCAGTGGAGCCTGATTTTATCGCCTGGAATATTTATGAGGCGGCTGTTTGGATCATGAAGCTCTT
>CBEVGD010000152.1:0-2397 GCA_965549355.1 uncultured bacterium
ATAACACCTACATTTGGTCCTGCTGTTACTGATACTGCAACCTTTGATGTTGATGAAGGTGAAAACGCTATAGTCAGCATAGAGAATCATAAGAAGGGCAAAATAATCCTTACGAAGGAATATATAGGAGAAACAGTGGATAGCTACTTCTATCTGACAGATGGTCCGAATTATTATTTAACAAATGGTACAGTTGTATCAATTAAACAGACATATAAAATCGATACTGAGCTGGGCACAATAACCTGGGAAAACCTACCATGGAATGTTAGTCTTACAATAGTGGAAGAGGCAATTATTGGATATACTTCAAGCTTTGATACACTCATGCCAATCATAATAGACGCAGATACACCAGACCAGGTTGTAAATGTTAAAGCTACAAATTGTGAACTTGGGTCTGTTGAGATCTTCAAGACTGATGCCTCTGATGGTACTCCTCTGGGGGGCTCAATCTTCCAGCTGTTTATAGAGGGTTCCTGGATACAAATCGGTCCGGATATAGTTTTGGGTCCTGATGGCCATTATAAGTGGGAGAATCTAGAATATGGCCATTATAAGGTAGTAGAAGCTATTGCACCGCCTGGTTATTTAATAGAAGGGCCAGTAGAATTTGATATTGCACCTCCACCTGACGGGGTTTTGCACCATGTTATAAAGGAAGCAATAGCTGACCCCAGAATACCTGGAGATATAACCCTGAATAAAAGCGGACTTGGATCCACAGATGTGGCAGGATTTACACTATATGATTCCAATGGTGATCCGGTAGGAACAGAAAAGACAGTAACCGGAAATGGATCAGTAAACTGGACAGATCTTGATTGGGATACATATACAATAAAAGAAACCACAACTCCATCAGGTTATTATACTATATCTGATATTACGGGGATAATTGTAGATGCTGACCAACAGGAATATAGCTATGATAGGATAAATACAAAGATTAGTATCTTTGGCTCTATAACCCTGAATAAAAGCGGACTTGGATCCACAGATGTGGCAGGATTTACACTATATGATTCTAATGGTAATCAAGTAGGGGGAGAAAAGAAGGTAACCGGGAATGGATCAGTAAGCTGGTCCAATCTTCCAAACGGTATCTATAAAATTGTAGAGACTACCGTACCTTCAGGGTATAAAAAGATGGCCGATATTACAGGAATAGTTGTAAAAGAAGGACAGCTATATCATAACTTTGACAGGAACAATACAAAAACACCTCCTGGCGGTAACGGTAAGGTAACCGTACTGGCCTTCACTGGATTTGATATCGCAGGAATTATTGCAGGCTTTACTCTATTGCTGTTCGGTCTTGTTTTAAGCATTTTCTCGACAGGGCGATTTAGAAGGAAAGCAATCAAGAAATAGCATGGAGCAAACACCTTAAATGTTTGAAGCATAAGGGGAGGGAGCATCTTTAATGATAAGATGTTCCCTCTTTATTTTAAGATCTTGTGGAGGGTGAATTGACATTCATTTTTTTTATTTTGATTTTTTTTTTAAATTTAAGATAATATAACAAAAAGAAAACCTAAGTATGGCTAAATGGAAAAGATAAAAAGATTTATAAAAAGAAGACGGATAATTATAAATATCTTTGTATATATTTTAATCGGTGCCGGCCTGGCGCTGATAGTCTATCCTATCTATACAAATTTTATAGCCTCAAGGGCCGAATCAGAAAATCTCTCTGCATGGGAGGAACAAAAACAGGATCCCAATATTGAAGAAACCGGCAGCAGTCCGGATAAAGAGATTTCTTCCACTGAAAGTATTGAACAGGAAGATACGGGAACGCAGGAGGGTGAAGACGATCCTGTAATGGATATGGAACAGAGCGGGTTCATCATAACTGAAACCGAAAGCGGCCTGAACGCAGAAGATTACTTTCCTCTGAAGATATCAATCCCAAAAATAGAACTTGAGTATATAGTATATGAAGGAACTGATACTGTAACACTTAAAAAGGGGCCCGGTCATATGACTCTTACTCCGCTTCCCGGGGAAGAAGGAAGGTGTACCATATCCGGACATAGGTCCACTTATGGGTCACCATTTAACAGGGTAGATGAAATGGAGGAGGGAGATATAATATATCTTGAAACTCAGGACGACAGATCCTATACATATATTGTTACCGGTTCTGAAGTAGTTAAACCGACTGGTGTGCACATACTGGAAGGTACCGATAAAATTGAGCTGCTCCTCACTACATGCCATCCAAAATATTCAGCTGTCAGCCGGTTGATAATAATAGCAGAGCTTGTAGAGCTTTTTCCTTTCGAATTGGGAACATCATAGCAAGGTTTGTGATGATAATTTATTTCTTAGCCCAATAATAGCCTGACACCCCGGTGATAGCATATATCATCCGGGGTGTCTTTATCAGGC
>CBEVGD010000153.1:0-2363 GCA_965549355.1 uncultured bacterium
TAATACCTCCAAATCTGAGTCCCAGGGCACCGGCAAAGGCAGATTCCGGGAAACCGCTATTAGGGCTCGCATGCCGGGATGAATATTTTTTTATGGTCCTGAAGGTGTCTGCCATCCGCCCGCCTGCTAAAAAACTTAAAAAACCTGAGATCAAAGCCGTGATCCTTGCAGGCAGATAATTTAAAATATCATCAAACTTTGCTGAGAAGAAACCGAAGTCCTTATATTTTTGATTTCTGTACCCTACTGTTGAGTCAAGGGTATTTACAGCCTTATACAGAAATGCTGCAGGCACTCCGCCCAGTAAATAGAAAAATAAGGGCCCAATGAGCCCATCTGAGGTGTTTTCCGCCAGGCTCTCCAGTGTGGCCCTGATAAGTCCGATGAAGCTCAGAGAACCGGTATCCCTGCCTACGATTTTTCCGACTTCTATTCTTGATTTTTCTAAATCTTTATTATTGATAGCGGTCATGATCTTTCTGGCATGAGAGATCATGCTTCCATTGCAAAACATAAAATAAAGGATTATTGCAGAAATAGCATTTCCAAAAAACATATTTATTTTAAAACTATAGAATATTGCAAGGTATGAGAGTGTTAGGGTCAATATTGATATGATCAATACCAGAATAAGGCCGCTTATCTTTTTTCTCACTTCCGTATAATTATCTCTAAGCAGTCTTCTCTCTAAATATTTTATCAATTTTCCTACAGCGATTATCGGATGAAATCCAATTTGCGGATCGCCAAGAATGAAATCAAGAATAAGGGCAATAGATAGAATAGTTATTCTATTAAGGGGAAATGTAAAAAATATCTCATGATCCATTACTTATAATCCCCTGTCAAATTCTTTTAAGCATTTGATCAATTTTAAATTCTCTTTTCTGCTCTTTACAGCCAATCTGATATAGCTGGTATCAAGTCCCCTGAAATTGGAACAATCCCTTATAAGTATGCTGTGATTTTTTATAAGATATTCCCCCAGTCTCTTTGAGTCTGTTGCGTGTTCCTTCAGTCTGCATAATATGAAATTTACCGAAGGATAGTATGGGTCTATCCATTCAAATTTTTTGAGTCCATTGTAAAACTGGTCCTTTAATCTGGAGACAAGTACCTTACTTTTTGACAAATATCCATTATCTCTTAATAAATATGGGCCTATATCCTGAACCAGGCTATTTACCTGCCAGTTTGGCTGTCTTGACCTCATCTTTGAAATCAATGCTTTATTACTCATAAGGTATCCCAATCTGAGTCCTGGAATTGCATAGATCTTTGTCATCGACTTCAGAACCACCAGATTGCTATAAGATCGCAGGAGCTCTACCACAGAATATTTTCCCTCATCCGGGATAAAAGCGGTAAACGCTTCATCTACCAATATAATTGTACTGGTTTTCCGGCACTTATTTATCAGATATTCAAGCTCTTCCCTGCTCCATAATTTTCCAGTTGGATTATGAGGATTACAGATAAATATGAGTCCGGAGGTCCCATCAAGATCTTTTGATATATCTTTCAGGTCAAAGTCGATTTTACCGCCGTTTAAAATATTTGGAAATATACAGGAGGCGCCAGCTGCCAATGCAGCTCTCTCGTATTCGCTATAGGAAGGGGCGGGGATAATTACCTTTTTGGGAGAAAGTGAATTTAAAAGTAAATAGATCAGTTCATTTGATCCATTTCCAATTATTATATTATCCGTATCTATCCTGTGTTTATCTGAAAGAGCCCCGGCCAATAACTTATTATCCTGGTCGGGATAATTTATAATATTATTTATACTCCTGTAAATCAGTCCTTTGATTCCAGGAGGCAGACCCGATGGATTTATATTTGCACTAAAATCTATGATCCCTCTTCTACGGATCCCGTACTTATCCTGAGCATCCCTCAGATTTCCGCCATGTGAAAATTTATTCATTTTTTTCAGACACTCCCGCTGAACTGAATGTTGCCATCTCGTTTAGTATCTTGACCGCTGCTTCGGTAATATTTATTCCTATAGCTGCACCGGTTCCTTCCCCCAGTCTCATATCAAAGTCAAAAAGAGGTTTAAGCCCCAGGTGATCCAGTGCTATCCGGTGGCCCTTCTCAACTGAACAGTGCGATGGGATCATATAATGGGCACATTTTGGTTCAATAGCATATGCTATCAGGGCTCCCGCACTTGATATAAAGCCATCGATCACAACAGGGATCCTATGTGCGGCACAACCCAGCACCACTCCGGCTATTCCGCCGATCTCAAATCCTCCTACCTTGGCCAGTACATCAATGCCGACATCCGGGTCAGGACTATTGATCTCGATTGCTTTTTTTATAGCTTCGATCTTCTTTTTGAGTCCCCTCTGGTCAAT
>CBEVGD010000154.1:0-2347 GCA_965549355.1 uncultured bacterium
AAGGACCGGAAAAGATTTTAATAGGGAGGGACTTATAGAAAAGCTCGTAAATATCCGGTATGAAAGAAATGAATATGATTTTTCCAATGGCGTATTCAGGGTAAAGGGAGATACGGTAGAGATATATCCCGCTTATCAGGATAGGGCCGTCAGGATACGATTATTTGGTGATGAAGTAGAAAAGATCGAAGAATTCGATCCTGTATCGGGTGAAATATTTGAGAAAAGAGATGCATATATAATATCGCCTGCAACACATTTTCTTGCAACGGTAGAATGGGTTGAAAGAGCTCTGGGCACGATTGAAGAAGAATTGGAGGAGAGAATAAAATATTTTAAAGATGCAGGAAAGATATTGGAAGCGCAGCGGATCGAATCACGCACCAGATATGATATAGAGATGATAGCAGAGCTTGGTTTTTGCAGTGGGATAGAAAACTATTCCCGGCATATTACAGGAAAAGAGCCCGGAGAAGCTCCAAATACATTACTGGATTTTTTTCCTGATGATTTCATAATGGTCATAGATGAGTCGCATATTGGGATCCCTCAGATAAGGGGGATGTATGCAGGCGACCAATCAAGAAAACAGACATTGGTAGACTATGGATTCAGGCTTCCTTCAGCGCTTGACAACCGGCCGCTTAAATTCTCTGAGTTTGAAGAGAAGATAAAAAGGGTCATTTTTACTTCAGCCACACCGGGACCATATGAGAGGGAGATCAGCGAGCAAGTAGCCGAACAGATCATAAGGCCCACGGGACTTGTGGATCCTGAAGTGCTGATAAGGCCGACAAAGGGCCAGATAGACGATCTGATATTTGAAATAAGAAAAATAGTAAAAAGAAATGAGAGAGTACTGATAACCACGCTTACTAAAAGAATGGCAGAGGACCTTACAGACTATCTGTCCGGGCAGAATGTAAGGGTGCAGTATCTTCATTCAAATATAGACACGCTGGAGAGAGTAGAGATATTGCGGGGATTAAGGGCGGGAGAATTTGATGTGCTGGTGGGGATAAACCTTTTGCGGGAGGGTCTGGATCTTCCGGAAGTCTCCCTGGTAGCCATACTTGATGCGGACAAGGAGGGATTTTTAAGGTCCGAGATATCCCTTATTCAGACTATTGGAAGGGCAGCAAGGAATATTAATGGAAAAGTCATAATGTATGCCGATAATATTACAAAATCAATAAGAAATGCCCTTGAAGAGACCGATAGAAGAAGGGAGCTTCAGACAGAGTTCAACCGTAAAAACAATATAACTCCAAAGACAATCAATAAAGCTGTTTCGGATATATTGCATATAAGCGGCATCAGATCGAAAAAAGGATCAGGCAAGCAAAAAGACGAAGGCATGATCAAAGGAGAAAAACTAACTGAGAGCAGGATATTGAAGACAGATCTTTCAAAAATAGCAAATATACTTTCCGGTCTTGAAGAAGAGATGTATATTGAAGCCAGAGAATTAAATTTTGAAAAAGCTGCCTCGATCAGAGATGAAATAAAAAGGATAAAAAAGATTACAAATATAGAAACTACAGAGAAGAAACACAATGAAGGAAGAATTATACGTAAAAGGCGCAAGAGAGCATAATCTCAAAAATGTAAATTTGAGGATCCCGCGGAACAAATTCATTGTTTTTACCGGTGTCAGCGGATCAGGCAAATCATCACTTGCTTTCGATACTATATACGCAGAAGGGCAGAGAAGATATGTGGAATCCCTTTCCTCATATGCCAGACAATTTCTGGGACAGATGGACAAGCCTGACGTCGACCTTATCGAGGGTCTGTCTCCTGCGGTTTCAATAAATCAAAAAGGCGTATCCAAAAATCCTCGCTCAACCACAGGCACAATAACGGAAGTCTATGATTATCTAAGGGTGCTTTATGCAAGAATAGGCATACCGTACTGTTATATCTGCGGAAAACCTATAACAAGACAGACTGTGGACCAGATCGTGGACAGGATAATGGAACTGGCCCCGGGTACAGGATTTCAGGTATTGTCTCCTATTATCAGGGGAAGAAAGGGAGAGTACAGCAAGACTTTTGAAAATATACGAAAAGACGGTTTTGCCAGAATAAGGGTCGATGGAAATGTGTATGAGCTGGGAGAAAATCTTGATCTGAAACTGGATAAAAATATTAAACATAATATAGAGATAATAATCGATAGGCTCAAGATAGGACCCGGGATCAGGAAAAGGCTCGCGGAAGACATAGAAATATCCCTTAAAGAGAGCGGCGGAATCGCTTATATCCAATTACTTGATAATGAAGAGATCATAAGTTTCTCAGAAAATTTTTCTTGCGTGGATTGCGGTATAAGTTATGAAGAATT
>CBEVGD010000155.1:0-2272 GCA_965549355.1 uncultured bacterium
TGTCCTTCTATAAAAAATGCTTACCTTGCTTGCTCCGAGGCGCAGTGCGGTTCTTGCTGAATCTAAAGCAACATTTCCCCCACCGATCACTGCCACGCTGCCCTTTATCTTTCCAATTTTTGAGAGAGCTGCATCTCTTAAAAAATCAACTCCGGGAACTACGCCTTCAAGGTCCTCGCCTTCGCACTTCAATGCAAGATCCTTATGCGCACCAGTTGCCATAAATACTGCGCTAAAGTTATCTTTTTCCTTTAACTTTAACACATCTTCATAGCTTTCTACCGGATGACCGGTCTCAATATCAACTCCCATCCTCTTGATTACATCTATTTCAATATCCAGTATCTCCTGGGGCAGCCTGTAATCCGGAATTCCTACTCTGAGCATGCCTCCTGTTACAGAAAGGGCCTCAAAAACCTTTACGGCATACCCGTTCTTTGCAAGATAGTAGGCTGCAGTAAGTCCTGCAGGGCCGGAACCCAGAACCGCTATTTTTTCTTTTTTCTTCTCTTCCATCTCAGGAAGCGGTATCTCCCCTAATTTTAATTCATAGTCTGCAATAAATCTCTTGAGGTTCATGATGGATACTGGTTCATCTACAAGGTTCCTCGTACAGCTGCTTTCACATGGATGCATACACACCCTTCCGCAAATCGAGGGGAAGGGATTTTCTTCTCTGTGAAGCTTTAAAGCTTCAAGATATTTTCCTTCTTTGATCAATGCAATATATCCCTGTGCTGATACATCTGCCGGGCATGTGCTCTTGCATGGAGCCTTGCCCCTTCTGTCTATATAAAAAGCTGATGGGACAGCCTGTGTAAACATCTTGGATATAGCTTTTTTAGTTGATAGCCCTTCCTCATAATCGTTTGAGCATACAACCGGACATACTTTCTCACAATCTCCACAGGATGTGCAGTTTTTCTCATCAATAAATCTTGGTTTTTTCCTGACAGTAACCTTGAAATTACCTATTGAACCTTCTACCTTTACGACTTCAGAAAGGGTAAAAAGCTCTATATTTTCATGGATCCCGGCATCAACCATTTTTGGTGAAAGAATACAGGCCGAGCAATCAATAGTGGGGAAAGTCTTGTCAAGCTGGGCCATCTTCCCCCCAATGGAAGATTCTTTTTCAACCAGTGTGACTTTTCTTCCGCCGTCTGCTATATCCAGAGCAGCCTGGATCCCTGCAATACCGCCGCCGATCACCATGACATTTTTACATAGATCAAAATATTTTGGATAAAGTTCCTGGTGCCTGTAGACTTTGGCTGCGGACATCCTTATCAATTCAATCGCTTTTTTTGTCGCTTCTTCTTTATTATCATGGATCCATGAATCATGCTCCCTGATATTGGCCATATTAAAAAGATAAGGGTTTAGTCCGACTGTTTCCACAGTCCTCATAAATGTAGCGCCATGCACCCGCGGCGAGCAGGACGCAACGATCGCCCTGGTCAATTTATGTTCTTTTATGGCTTTTTTTATCTCGTCCTGGCCGGGTTCCGAGCAAGTATACAGATTGGTCTGCGAAAATACCACCCCGGGGAACTTTAATACTTCCCTGGCAACCTTTTCCACATCAACTGTACCTGCAATATTTGATCCGCAATAACAGACAAAGATACCTATTCTCAATTTATTCTTCCCTCTTAAGGTCTAATAATTTATAATTCTTAATTCCTTTTTCCAGTTATGGCCGGGCTTACAAAAAGCCTGTCTACCATGACTTCCTCTGGTGAGAGGCCAAGTGCCATTCCCAGTATTTGTGTAATAAAAATAATCGGCATATGGAAATGTGTTTTGTTATATTTATTTATCTGGGTCTGGCGCAGATCCAGATTCTGCTGGCACAATTGGCAGAATACTATCATGCTGTTTGCACCGCTCTCCATTGCTGCCGAATCAAGTATTTCACCACTCAGCCTCAGGACCTCATCTTTATTTGTAAGAGAAAGAATTGCCCCGCAGCATTCAGTTTTAAACTGAAAATCTTCACATTCAATATCCACCTTTTTTAGTATTTCTTCCATGGAGGTCGGGTTTTCAATATCATCAAATTTAGGGACACCCTCGGGCCGGAGCAGGGCACATCCATAGTAACATACCGGTTTAAGGCTATTTAAGATAGAATATCCCTTGCTGTTTTTGTTCCTTTTGCCTTCCAGCTCTCTATATTTTTTACCTATAAGTTCCTTATGAAGATTTAAAAACTCAATAATTGAATATACCTTGATATTGAAGTCCTTTTCGGTATCAAAGCCCATTT
>CBEVGD010000156.1:0-2261 GCA_965549355.1 uncultured bacterium
TAATGGCATACCTTCTACAGATATTTATATAGTATTTACAATATGTGAAGAAATAGGGGTTGTGGGGGCAAAACATGTCGACCTTGATAGAGTCGGGGCAGAATATGGATTTGTATTTGATGCTCATGGCGATGTCGGGACCATCTATAATCAGGCTCCGTATCAGGATTCTATAGATGCAGAATTCATTGGAAAGGCTGCACATGCAGGCATAGAACCGGAAAAGGGAATAAATTCAATCAAAGCAGCGGCACTTGCTATTTCTAATATAAAAACCGGCAGGATAGATTATGAGACTACTTCAAATATTGGCAAGATCAAAGGGGGCCAGGCAAGAAATATTGTACCTGAGAGAACCAGGATACTTCTTGAAGCCAGGAGCCTTGACCCCAATAAATTAAAGACAGTGACTGATTCTATGATAAATGCGCTCAGGGAAGCATCCAAAAAAACAGGGGCCAGGCTTGTTTATGAGCTTAAAAGAGAGTATAACGGGTTCAGGGTAGCTCCTGATGAGATCCCGCTAAGAGCCGCACTCTCTGCTCTGAAAAATATCGGCATTAAACCGGTCATCGCTTCTTCCGGCGGCGGAAGCGATATTAATATATTTAATTCAAAAGGTAAAAGAGCGGTAAACTTAAGTTCAGGAATGGAGAATGTTCATACAAGCTCAGAATATGTAAAGACAGATCAGCTGATAAAACTGGCAGAATTGATAATTGAGCTCAGCACTATGAGTATTACCCGGGATCAATAGGGGAATATATTGGATAAAAGATTATATGAAGAAAAGATAAACTCCAAAAGACTTTTTAGCGGAGAAATATTGGGACTGTGCTATGATAAAGTAAGGCTTCCGAATGGGAAAACTGCTTCCCGTGAGAAAATTACCCATCCCGGCGCTGTCGGCATAGTCCCGGTTACAGATGACAATGAAATACTGCTTGTGAGGCAGTACCGCTACCCCGTTGATGATATAACCATTGAAATACCTGCAGGTAAACTTGACATCAATGAATCGCCGGCAAGCTGTGCAAAAAGAGAACTGGCAGAAGAAGTAGGTGCGCTTAATGGAGAACTCAGACTCCTGTCATCATTCTATACTACTCCCGGTTTTTGCGATGAAGTGCTCCATCTTTTTATTGCCACTGGTTTTGACAGATCAGACAATAATCCAGACGAAGACGAATTTCTGGATATAATTGAAATAAAGATGGATTCTGCTTTATCTTGGGTCAAAAAAGGTAAAATAAAAGATGCTAAGACTATTATTGGCATACTTATGGCCAGAGAATATTTAAGTGATGGATAAAATAGAGTACAGACCTTCTTCAACTTCCCACATAAGGGATAATGGCCCGGAAAATAAACATGATGAAAAAATCAGGATATCGCTTGATAAACATATTTATGATTACATTGAATACGTAAGATTTGAAAAACTCCTACTTAAAAATACCATAATGTCCTATAGCCGTGATCTTGCTAAATTCAGGGATTATATTTTGATAAACACAAACATTGATTTCAAATATATGACAAAGCTGCAGGTCACTGATTTTTTAAAGCATCTTTACAGCACCCAGAATGAAGTATCGGTTTCAAGGATTTTATCAACGATAAGGGGTTTTTATAAATTTCTAATCAGACATCAGATAATAAAGGAGAACCCCTTTTCGGGGATAAAAAATCCACAGACTTCAAAAAAGATCCTGGAAGTACTTGATGTAGAGGAAGTCGATAAATTTCTTGAAACTATACCGACAAGCACTCCAGCGGACCTGAGGGACAGGGCGATGTTTGAGATACTCTACGGCTGCGGCCTCAGGGTAAGCGAGGCAGTAGCATTAAGAACAGGCGACATAGATCATGAACAGCAACTTCTGAGATTTATTGGCAAGGGAGAGAAGGAAAGGCTGACTCCGGTAGGGGAGACGGCGCTTTTGTACCTTAATAGATATCTGGATTTCGGAAGGGGAAAACTTGAGAAAGAGATCAAGTCTGATTATGTATTTTTAAATTGCAGAGGCAGGCGATTATCGAGGCAGGGATTCTGGAAAATATTGAAAAAATATTCAGAAAGATCCGGCATAGAGAAAAATATATATCCTCATATTTTCAGACACAGCTTTGCGACGCATCTTCTTCGGGGAGGCGCAGATATCAGGGTAGTGCAGATGCTGCTCGGGCACAGCAGCATCTCTACGACAGAGATCTATACTGACTTGAGCAAAGAATATTTAAAAGATGCATATTTTAGG
>CBEVGD010000157.1:0-2204 GCA_965549355.1 uncultured bacterium
AAAGTCATATTATAATAGATATAATTTAAAATTCAATCAGACTTTGGGATTAGATCTTGAGATTGATCAGCCACAATAGATGCACTATTATTCTCATTGAGAAAGCTGCTAAAAACTTTAAAGACAATATATAAAAGCCAAAAGTTCCTTTAACTATTGAACAATCCGGATGCAGCTTTTTATTTTATACGCTTATTATGTATTCATTTAATAAGCCTTCGAGATATTCTTGCCTGCCCGAAGGATTGCTGATCTCTTTAATTTCAAGAGCATATTTTTCGAGCGATTTAAAATCAGCTTTTCCTTCTACAATGGCTTTTCCTATCCCACTGTCATAGCTTTCATATCTTTTCTCAACAAATTCATCAAGAGCACCGTCATCTATTATTTTCCGGGCTGCCTTTAGACCCTTTGCAAAACCGTCCATTCCTGCGGCATGTGCATAAAATAGATCGTCAGGCAAATATGAACCTCTTCTTACCTTTGCATCAAAGTTAAGCCCGCCCTTTGTAAAGCCGCCCATCTTTAATACTTCATACATGCAAAGCGTTGAGATGTATAGATCCGTAGGAAATTGGTCGGTGTCCCATCCAAGCAATGTATCGCCCTGATTGGCATCTACCGAACCAAGCATTCCATTTATTCTTGCCACTTCTAAATCATGTTGGAATGTATGTCCGGCAAGTGTTGCGTGATTTGCTTCAATATTAAATTTGAAATAATCATCCAAACCATATGTCCTCAGAAAGGCGATGCCTGATGCTACATCAAAATCATATTGATGCTTTGTTGGTTCTTTTGGCTTTGGCTCTATTAAGAACTGGCCGTCAAATCCTATTTCTTTTGCATAATCGACTGCCATATGAAGGAATCTTGCCAGATTGTCCTGCTCCAATTTCATATTTGTATTTAGAAGCGTCTCATACCCTTCTCTGCCGCCCCAGAATACATAATTTTCTCCGCCAAGCTCTTTTGTTATTTCTAAAGTTTTTTTTACCTGTGCAGCTGCATATGCAAATACATCGGCATTGCATCCGGTTGCCGCTCCGTGCATATATCTTGGATTGGAGAAAAGATTAGCTGTACCCCATAATTGTTTGATACCCGTTTCATCAGTCATTTTCTTTATCAAAGATACTATTTCGTCAAGATTCTTATTGCTTTCAGAAAGCGTATTCCCCTCAGGAGCTACATCCCTGTCATGAAAACAGAAATATTCTATGCCGAGCTTACCCATTAATTCAAATGCAGCATACACTCTTTCTTTTGCCATTTCCATAGGAGAAGAAGCACTGTGCCACGGACGGACAGCTGTTCCGGGGCCAAAGGGGTCCGAACCTTCTCCGATCATAGTGTGCCAGTATGCCACAGAGAACTTTAACTGTTCTTTCATTGTCTTTGTGCCGACTACTTCATCAGCATTATATTGCCTGAACCATAGGCCTTTTCTAAACTTATCTTCTGTGTATTCTATCTTGCTTACATTGGGGAAAAACTCTTCCATAATATGCGCGTCTCCTTTTATCTTTATTGGTCAGTAATTTTCACAGCAGTTCCGTAAACCATTATTTCTGCTGCACCATTCATGACCATGGAGGTCATAAACCGTACATTTATTACAGCATCTGCATTCATTTCCTTAGCCTTATCAATCATTCTTTTTAATGCTATTTCTCTTGCTTCAGAAAACATTTCTGTATATTCCTTTATTTCCCCGCCGACTATTTGTCTGAATCCAGCCACTATATCTTTACCGATATGTTTGGCCTGGATGACATTTCCTTTTACCAGGTCCAAAACTTCTACTATTTTTTTGTTTGTAATAAAATCCGTATTAACTACTATCATGGTCTTAGATCTTTCTCCTTTATGTCATTTTTTAATTTTTTATTATCCTTAACTCCTTCTAAACTTAAAATAATTATTAGAATAACCGCACTCACAGCCATTAGTACAAAACCTGCTCTTATTCCCCACAGCATTATTTCTTTATTCATCCAAAAAACAAGGACTATATAAAAGACTACTGTAAGTACTATGCCTAAAAGAAAAACTGAAGCGCAAATCATTATAATTTTTTTCATTTAGCCCCCTCGCCTTATGATGTCATTATATATTAAATTATTTTGCAATCATAACATATTAATATATTAGAACCGCAATCATAGCATTAAAAGGTGATATTTTTTTACCAGAATTGGTTT
>CBEVGD010000158.1:0-2035 GCA_965549355.1 uncultured bacterium
CCAATTCCTGCTGTGTCAATCCTGCAGATATCCGAGCTTTTTGGAGCATCAATCCGATTTTAAACTGTTTGTAGCCTTCCTCAAATCCTTCGGCAAAATCATTATCTCTTTTTTTTCTATCGCTTATATATTTTTTTAAGTCACTCATTTCTTTTCCTCCTTATGAAATCATCTCTATATCTCTCAGCTCTTCTTATCTCAGCGATAGGAACTTTCTGAGTTTTCTTTATATATCCATGTGTCAATACTAATAGTGAATTGCTATAAAAAAAACAAAATATGCGATAAGAATTTGATACAATCCGGACCTTGCATTCCCATATTTCTTTAGTCCCGACAAGTTTCTTAAAATACTTTGATGGAACTATATCCATATCTTCTATTAAACTGAGAACCCATGTTACTTTCTGAGAAACCTTGCCAGACAATGAATCCAAAAAATTCTTTACCGGGCATTTATTACTGACAGTCCTATAGAAAATAACAGTTCGCTTCATAAAGAAAAGTTAACATACATGTTAACCAGTGTCAAGATTAGATTTATTTAATCATCCCCAATATCTTCTATATTATCCACTAAATGGGTGTAGAGGCTCTGCAGGATAAACCAGGAGAGCAAAATGGTGTAGTCGATAAGAAATTAACCGGACAGGCTCATAGATTAAGTGCAAGATAAGCCGCTCCGAGTGCACCCGTTATCTGCGGTTCTTCCGGGATATTTATCTTTACATCAAGTTTTTCTTCCAGCGCTCTTACAACGCCCAGATTCTTTGCCACTCCGCCCGTCATGCAGACAGGCTCTTCCAGCCCTATTCTTTCCACCATGGAAGTTATCTTCGATACTATCGAATATATCAGTCCCCTTATTATCTTATTCTTATCCACGCCCTGTCCTATAAGGGAGACGATCTCGGATTCTGCAAATACAGTACAGGTCGAGGAAATATCGACATGGCCATCCGTGGACAGGAAGATATCTGTAAAACTTTCAAGATCTATCTCAAGGGCGCGCGCCATTACTTCAAGGAAACGTCCCGTCCCGGCCGCGCACTTATCATTCATCAAAAAGTCTATCGGATTTCCATCTTCGAGTTTTATTACCTTGCTGTCCTGCCCGCCTATATCTATAACTGTCCTGGTACCGGCAAACGCTGAGACGGCTCCTCTTGCATGGCAGCTTATTTCTGTAATGTTTTTATCGGCAAAGGGTATATTGATCCGACCATATCCGGTTGCGACTATAGCATCTATTTTGCCCCGGTCCAGCCCCGATTGGGAACAGGCTTTTTCAAGAGCTTTTTCTGCGGCTATCTTGCTGTTTGCTCCCGTGGGGGAGATTATATAGGAATATATCTTTGCATTGTCTTTTCCATTACTGTTTTCAAGTATCACTACTTCAGTCGAAACTGAACCGATATCTATCCCGCATGTATACATGATCCGCCCTTCTGATTAAATAGAATAACAAAATAAAATCTTATATTGAAATCTCAGGGTATGGAGCTACTTCGAATTCAATATCTCCATATATCCCTGAAGTCTTGTCTTTATCTGTCCGGCTGCAGAATTACTTTTATCCACGCAGTCTCCATCCAGCACAAGCACAGGTATCCCTCTTTCCTTGAAATAATCTTTTATGATCCTTGCGCTGCCATTGCTCTGTCTGCATCCCCAATGTGTAAACAATACGGCTCCATCAATATTGTAATCGTCCGTCATCCTTCCAAGCGCAGCTGTCCGGTCAGAAGCTTTCCCTGTAAGGGGGTGAGAAAGCATTTTAAGCGCAAGGCTCTCAAATGGTTTTTTCGGGTCGAGATGGGGCCAATAGACATTATTTATCTCTTCAAATACGACTTTGCAGTTTCCGATGTCTATGGTCACAAAGATCGCATTCTTGTAATATGGTTTCAGGTGCATCCAGAGCAGTCACTTCGGCAGTTTTTTATTGATATCCGGATCTTCTTCCTGTCAGGTTAGAAGGCCATTTAATTCCCGGCAGACATTTTTATACAGCTCTACCGCCTCTTCTGTGCCG
>CBEVGD010000159.1:0-2035 GCA_965549355.1 uncultured bacterium
CCTATAAGTCCTAAAAGGGCAAGACAAACTACGATATCACAAAAAATCTTTAAGATTATTGCTTCTTGAAGGATGCCTTAATTTATCAAGGGCATTGTTTTCTATCTGCCTTATTCTCTCCCTTGTAAGATGTAAGTTTCTCCCTACCTCCAGAAGAGTCATAGGGCGGCCATTTTGCAGTCCGTATCTTTGCTCTATTATTATTTTTTCTCTGTTCTCAAGCGTATCAAGAACACTTATTATCTGTTTTTGAAGTCCTGAATTTATTACTTTTTCAGCAGGGCTTTCTGTTTTATCATCTTTAATAAAATCCCAAAAGGACTCCTCGCTATCTTCACCATAAGTCTCATCAAGAGATAAAGGATCCTGCGAGATCTCCAGCAGTTCCTCTACTTTTTTGATGCTAATATCCAGTGCTTCTGCTATTTCACTGAACTCGGGCTCCCTTCCAAGCTTATCCCTGAGTTTTCCCTGTACAGAATATAATTTATATATCCGGGTTATGATATGCACGGGCTTTCTGATGGTCCTTGCCTTATCAGCGAGCGCTCTTGTGATGCCCTGCCTTATCCACCATGTCGCATATGTAGAGAATTTAAATCCTCTTGCCGGATCAAATTTTTCCGCTGCTTTTATAAGTCCCAGATTTCCTTCCTGAACAAGGTCGAGGAATAATAGCCCTTTATTGAGATATTTCTTAGCCACGCTTACGACAAGCCTCAAATTAGCTTCGACCAATTTTCTTTTTGCATTTTCATTGCCTTTGTTTGCCTGTATTGCAAACATCAGTTCTTCGGCCCGTGTGAGGAGTCTTATTTTGCCAATATCCCTGAGGTATACTTTTGCTGAATTATTCTTCATGAATTCATTTTTTAATTTTACTTTTATAGACATTATTTTTTGAAATAAATATTTTCCATTTAATAAACTTAATGGCTTCTTCAAAATATCTCTATAGAGCCATTAATATTTTATAAGAATTTTTAGAGGAGCGGGCGGAACTCCTCTAAATTCCTATCTAAAAATTTGACTACTCGTACTTTATACTATGCAATAGCATGTATTATAAAATACAGTAAAAGTACGATACTACCAATTATTGCTGTCCAAAAAACACCCCATATATACTTACCTGAAGCTTCATTATTAGCTTTAGCAGTATATTTAAGGATCAAACCGAGCACTAAAAAGATGACTACTGCTGAAATGCTCTTTGATATCCAATGGTGGCCTGTCATTGCTTTAAGTGCATCCTTAAAAGGTGCTGCCAGCTCCCCTATTATTGTAAATACTGTTATTGCTACAATTGAAGCCATTGCTGAGATTGAAAATACTTTTATATTTTTCATCTTATACTCCACCTCCTAAGGTAGCTCTGGCTGCCGCTGATATAATATAACCAAGACTCACCATGCCAAAACCTAATATAATGACCAGAGCTGACAGAGCATAAACTGGTTTTCTGGGTATTTTATCATCTGTGCTCCAATCAGGAAGGGAAGCAATTATAAGAAAAGTAAGCAGAGCCAGAATAGGAATAAAAATAAAGACATGTTCTTTGGTTTCCATGATCACCCCATGGACCCATGCAAAATCTCCTCCTTTGATTACCGGCTTGACTACATTTCCATAATGTCTGGTATAGTATGTCGCAGAGATGAACCAGCTGATAAAGAGCAGGATAAATCCGCTAAAGGATACCCATTTTGCTCTTAAGTACCCGGCCTCCCGGCGGTTTTTTAACTCGATTATAACCCACAGGAAGAGTAAAGCTCCAAGCTCCCCGGCCGCAGCATGGAGCACGACCAGCCATCGCAACTCTTGCAGCGCTTCAATAAATCCCATTTTTTCTCCTTTCCTTACTTATGTTAACTTTTTCCATTTAGTATTTTTGTATTTATACCACATTGTGGTAGTAATGTCAACCACATTGTGGTATAATTTAAATCATATTATGGTATAATTTCAATCAATATTAAAATATATAAAATCATTAAATGAATAGTAAAGAATTTTCAAAAATAAGACACTTTCT
>CBEVGD010000160.1:0-1988 GCA_965549355.1 uncultured bacterium
GCTTGGTTCTTTCAAATTTTTCCTTAGCCATAATTTATCCTTTCTTTGATGGTATTACAAAATAACTGGTAGCGGTGATTGGATTTGAACCAATGACCCCCCGGGTATGAACCGAGTGCTCTAACTCCTGAGCTACACCGCCGATTACCTGTAAATATCAATTACAGCCATTATCAAAATTATAATCATTTCTGGTTTTTTTTAAAGTAGTGATAGATTCTATACAAGAAGATTTTAAGTGTCAAATAAATTCTGGATCTCATTATGAGCCGGGAATGAATATTTACAGACCGTCTTCATCTAAAAGCTCCAGGAATCCACTTACTATATCCGGATCAAATTGGATCCCTGAAGATTTTTCCAGCTCCCTGGTAATCCTTTTTCTGGAATAAGCTTTCCGGTACGGCCTGTCGGAGATCATTGCATTGTAAGCATCTATCAGGGCTACTATGCGGCTTATGGTTGGGATATTGCTCCCCTTAAGGCCCCTTGGATATCCTGAGCCGTTCCACCATTCATGCTGACACAGGATATATTCTGCAATAGATGCCAGTATAGAAGAAGAGTTGGCTATCCGATAACCTATCTCAAAATGCTTTTTTATCTCATCCCGCTCTGATTTTTTTAGCCTGCTTTTCTTTTTCAATATCCTTTCATTTATAGCCACTTTCCCTATATCATAAAGCTTTGCATGCAGGATAAGCTCATCCATCTTGCTCTCAGGCAATCCTATCTTTTCTGCCAATTTTTTTGAAAGTGATACTATTCTCTCGGAATGAGCTTCTGTTTTAATATTTCTTTCGAATAATACCTTTGTAAGTGACTTTACTATTGAATTTTGAACACTTTTGGATGAAAGAAGCTTACTTTTATACATAGAGTCTTCAGCTTTTTTCAGGACCGTGCCGATCCTTGTCCTGGAGTTGATCTTGGTATCTGAACCCATTGATATGCTTATTGGTATCTTAAATCTCGCTTTTTCACAATTAAGCAGGATCCTGTCAATTACTTCCTGTGCTTCTTTTGCCCTGGTAGCGGGAAGCAGTATGATAAACTCATCCCCTCCCCATCTTGCTAATATATCATCGATTCTGCATGATTTTTTGAGAATATTGGCAGCATGCTTCAACAGCCTGTCTCCCATACTATGTCCAAATGCATCATTAACCAGCTTCATACCATTTATATCTGCCATTATTATGCTCAATGGCAGCTGCCTCGACCTGTTTAACCTTTTTAGCTCTTCTTCAAAATATACCCTATTATAAAGTCCTGTAAGCTTGTCATGAAAAGAAATATACCTGAGCTCCTTTTCAACATTTTTTATATCTGTTATATTCCTCAATGATTCTATTGCCCCGATTATTTCATTATTGCTATCCAGAAGGGGTGATGCTTCCAGCCATAGATGTATATCATCCTCATTTAAAGTCACTTCAAGCTCTGCTACAAGATTATTTCCTTTTTTTTCTATAACATTATATTGCTTTTCTGGCTCCGGGAGATCTCCAATAATATAATCTATAAGAATCGGCCTCTTTTTACCATAAAAAGGAATAGCATACTCATAATCACCTTTCCCAAGCATATCTTTCTTCTTTGTTCCAGTGAGCTCCTCTATCGCCTTGTTCCAGGCTATTACTCTGCCCTCTTTATCTATTGCAAATGTAGCATCGGGCAGAAAATCAATAATATTTAAAAACATGTTTTGGGATTCCTTCAATTTTCTTTCAGCGCTTTTCTCACTGGTAATATCTCTTAATATTATTATTGTTCCTGTCCTTTTCTTCTCATTATCAAGAAGGTGAGTGATCCTTAGCTCCAGAAAAAGCTTGCTGTTTCTAATTCCTACCTCTCTGACTGTTTTTTTCAGATTTTTTTCCATTTTTAGATATTCCAGTATTTCTGAGTTATCAGGAAGTACGATATCTACCGATTTTCCAATACTTGAATTACTCAAAGAAAGAAGCCTTTGGGCAGCCTCATTC
>CBEVGD010000161.1:0-1926 GCA_965549355.1 uncultured bacterium
AAAAAGTCAAGTTCTTTTTACATTTTATGGCACTACATTGACAAAACCAAAGCAGCCTATCTATAATATGCTGGAATCATTCAGCTTAAATTTTTAAGAGTTCTAAAATAATGCTCATTTTGAGCATTGGCTCATAAAAGTGGAAAAAATGGGCTAACGCCTGATTCTTCACGATATCCTATAACTTCTTTGCCATCTATCACACCTGCTCCATATTGCCCGAGAATTAAAAAATCCTTCAGGCTGCTTAAAGAAAATGGCCTGACAGCTCTAAATACCCTTATCTTTTCATCCCTAACAGGCTTGGCCTGGAACAGAGAAGGCGGGTCCATTGCAGTCAGCGCCAAAAGCTGCATCATATGGTTCTGAAACATATCTCTTAAAACACCAGCCTGCTCGTAATACCCTGCACGATGCTCAACACCAACTGACTCTGCAGCTGTAATGCTGACATTATCTATATATCTTCTGTTCCAGATAGGCTCAAATATCGAATTCGCGAAACGAAACATAAGGATATTCTGAACTGTCTCTTTGGCTAAATAATGATCAATCCTGAATATCTGGCTTTCCTTAAAATCTTCATGGAGACTTTGATCCAGATCAGTGGCGGATTCCAGATCCCTTCCAAATGGCTTTTCCACAACAATCCGAGACCACCCGTTACCATTTTTGCCTTCTTCAGCCAAACCGGCTTGACCGATCATTTTAGCAACTGTTTTATAAATAGAAGGAGGAATTGCAAGATAAAAAATTCTGTTTGCAGGTGTATTGGATTTTTTATCCAAGCTCTTTAAATATTCGGCCAGGCTGATAAAGGATGATACATCATCATAATTAATGGATTTGTAAAAAAGTGAGGCTGAAAAGGATTGCCAATCTGAAAAGTTTAGATCGCGGTCTTTTTTTAAAGAACTCTGTATTTTATTCTTGAATTCCTGACTGCTAAGTTCTGTTCTGCTGCAACCCACAATAAGAAAAGCATCAGGGAGTCCATTGTTTAAGTATAAATTAAATAGAGCAGGGACTAACTTTCTGCTGGTCAAATCTCCAGAGGCCCCTATAATAACAATAGTGCAGTGCTCAAGATTTTTCTCAGTAAAGCAGTTTTTCCCTGCGATATTGCTTTCTGTCACAATTGCCATTGAATTCTCCTGCAGCGATTTTCAAAAATATAATCCATTCCGTTTAATTATAAATGAACTCTTTAAAACCTGAGACTTGGACGGCATGGACTTTTTACGAAGCCTTCATTATTAATCTTTCTTATTTATATCTGCAGTAATTGTCGAATGCCCGCCAAACTCCCTCCGAAGCGCTGCAAGGACACGATCTGAGAAAAAATTATCTTCCCTGGAACGAAACCGATTTAATAAAGAAAGCGCTATTACAGGAATAGATACATTGCTTTCTATTGCCTGCTGGACCGTCCATCGTCCTTCTCCGGAATCTTCAACATATCCGCGTATACCGGATAGTTTTGCATCCTTGGCAAAGGCTTTTTCCGCAAGTTCCAGCAGCCATGAACGAATAACACTCCCCTGATTCCATAGATGAGCGATTTCAGCATAATTTATTGATTCAGAATATTGAGATGCCTCTAACAAGCTAAAACCTTCACTATAAGCCTGCATCATGCCATACTCAATTCCATTATGAATCATTTTTACAAAATGTCCTGCTCCTGTTGCTCCACAATAAAGATATCCATCTTCAGGAGCCAGGGTCTTAAAGATTGGAATTAAAAGCTCATAATATTCTTTCTTTCCGCCTATCATCAGGCAATATCCAAGTTTAAGCCCCCATATGCCTCCACTGACACCTGCATCTATAAACTCAATATCTTTTTGAGCCAGAAAATGGGCCCTGCGGATATCATCCTTGTAATATGTATTTCCACCGTCTATTATAATATCACCGGATAAC
>CBEVGD010000162.1:0-1926 GCA_965549355.1 uncultured bacterium
ACAGATGATGATATGCTTTATGAAAGAGCCTTTGGTTTTCATGATCAGGGCCATAAACCATCCAGGATGGGAGTCGAAGTAGGTGATAGAAGTATAATTGGGCTGAATTTTAGGATCAATGAACTTACTGGAGCCGTTGCTCTGGCCCAGCTTGGTAAAATTGAAAAAATTATATCAATACTGCATGAGAAAAAGAAAAAATTAAAGGATGCAATTTCTAGTATAGAAGGTATTAAATTTAGAAAAATTAATGATGAAGGGGAATGCGGGACACTTCTAACTCTTCTATTTGAAGATAAGGATAGAGCAGATAGATTCTGCAAAAGAGCCGGGACAAAAACAATATATCATTCCGGATGGCATGTATACAATAATATGGAAAATATACTTGGGAAAAAAATGCTAACTAAGATTAATTGTCCATTTGAATGCCCTTATTATGGAAAGAAGATAAAATATAGTCCGCACATGCTTCCAAAGACAGATGATATACTGCAGCGTGCTGTAAATATTAGCGTAGGGGTTGTAGATGCAGGCCTTGGAGCAGGCTTTGGGATATCAATTTTATCAAGTGATAAAGAAATAGATGATTGTGCTGATAAGATTAAAAATATTATGGCTGATATATCTTAATATATTTTTATAAATTTTTAAGCAGGAGGCTTTTTTGGCTAAGATTAAATGTGGCATAATCGGAATGGGTTATATAAGCGGTTACCATATAGATGCAATTAGAAGAGCAGGTTTTTTAGAAGTCAGTGCTATTACTGATATAAACTATGAACTTGCTAAAAAAAAGGCAGACGAATACTGCATACCAAAATGCTATAGAAGTGTTGACGAGCTTTTAACTGATCCTGAGATTACTGCAGTTCATAACTGCACACCGAATAATCTTCATTTTGAAATAAATGAAAAAATTATAAAATCAGGGAAACATGTATTTTCAGAAAAGCCATTAGCTATGGACAGCAGAGAGAGTATGGAACTGCTTGAGTTGCTAAAGAAAAATCCTAAAGTAGCAGCAGGGGTTAATTTTCTTTACAGGATGAATCCACTGGTTCAAGAAATGAAGGCAAAAGTCAGAAGTGGCGATATAGGAAGACCGCTTCTTGTGCATGGTTCATATCTTCAGGACTGGCTTCTTTATGATACAGATTATAACTGGAGAGTTGAAAAAAAGTTTGGAGGCGCTTCAAGATGTATTGCAGATATCGGTTCCCATTGGATGGATGCAGTTCAGAAAGTTCTTGATGACAGGATAGTAGAAGTATGCTCTGATCTGGTAATAGCGCATAATATCAGAAAAAAGCCGACAACCCGGGTTGAAACATTTGCAGAAGCCGGCGATATTGAATATGAAGATAGAAATGTAGATACTGAAGATTATGGTGCTGTTCTGTTTAAGATGCAAAGTGGTGTTCATGGTGTTTTTTATGTGTCAGAGGTCAGTGCAGGAAGAAAATGCTATTTTAATTTTGAAATAGATGGAACCAAAAGCTCTATGTACTGGAACCAGGAAACTGCTGATTGGATGTGGATTGGCTATAAAGATAAATATAATCATCAGGTTATGAGAAATCCTAATCTTATGACAGATGAAGCCAGCCATTATACAGATCTGGCAGCCGGTCATCCTGAAGGATGGAATGATGCTCAAAAGAATAATATTTATAGTTTTTATAAGTTTATAGCAGATGGTAAAAAACCTGAAACTGATCTTTGCGATTTTGCTACATTTGATGAAGCTCATTATATTATAAAAATTACAGAGGCAATTTTAGAGAGCAGCAAAACCAGAAGATGGGTTAAGGTTTAAGAAATTGCAGCAATGGATGTAGACAATAGGTTTATTTTAAAAAATTAATAATAGAAATTCTAAAGGAGGAAAAGGATATGTCAAGATTCAAGTTTTCAGTGGGTCCA
>CBEVGD010000163.1:0-1920 GCA_965549355.1 uncultured bacterium
AAGGAAAGAATACTTACAACTATAAATCACGAAGAACCGGACAAGGTCCCCATTGACAGCTGGATGGCGCCTGAAGTTGCAGAAGTAATAATTAAAGGCTTAAACCTGGACATAGAAAGTGATCCATTTGCTATGGCTAAGGCTCTGGGGAATGATCTGCTGTATTTAGCTTTAGGATTCTGTGATGGTTTTAGTTCGATTTTTAAAGAAGAAAGAAAGATAGGCGACAAACTATATCAGGATCCTTTTGGAATAAAATGGAGGAAAAAATCACAAGAATTTGGCAGCTATTGCGAATTTGCGGAACATCCGCTTGCTGATATGTAGAATTACGATAATTACAAATTACCTGATCCATTTAAGGTACATAAAAATGAATTTGAAATGTATAAAAAATTAATCAAAGAGGATGGGGAAGAATATGCAATTCTTGGCGGGGTTGCCTGTACCATGTTTGAAGGATCATGGTATTTAAGGGGCCTTGAGAATTTTTTAACAGATTTATATTTAAACAAAGATTTTGCAATCGAACTTTTAGACAAAACAATGGACTACTCTCTTAGAATATCTAAAAAGCTTGTTGAAATGGGAGTAGATATAATATGGTGGGGAGATGATATTGGCGGCGAGAGGGGACCATATATTAATCCAAAATTATACAGGGAATTGATAAAGCCGAGACATGCCTATATGGTCCAGGAAGTAAAGAAAATAAATAAGGATATAAAAATAGCCTTCCATACTGATGGAGATATAGGCTGGGCGCTGGATGATCTTGTTGAGATTGGAATAGACATATTAAATCCACTCCAGCCTGATGTTAATAATGTTGAAGAAATTAAGAAAAAGTATGGTAAGAAACTAACCTTCTGGGGTAATATAGATACAAGAAATATAATGTCAAGAGGCACCTTCTCGGATGTAGCTGAAGAAGTAAGGAAAGTCATAGCGACCCTTTCTCCTGGCGGAGGGCATATACTTTGCTCTAACCATACGATACAGGCTGGTGAAAGGGCAGTTGACAATACAGTCGCTTATTATTGGGCAGCAGAAAAATTTAGAAATTATCCACTGAATGTAGGCAAAGTTGCGGGCCAGAAAAAATTAGATGTCTATTTTACGTAAGATGTCTTTTTTTATTGTTATTTTAAATTAAGTATTATAAAGGAAATTTATGGAGACAAATAAACTAAATGAAATAAAAAAGGGAATTATTGAAATTTATAAAAATTCACAAATGGTTTTCACTGAAGAAGAATTCAGAACTATGGAACTAACTGATTTCGGTCTTGGTGATTTTTACAATATTGGGCTGGGTGTAATTATTTATGTAAACACAGAAAGAATTTGTGCCAAGGAACTGGCTCTCACGCCTTACCAGATCTGCCCCCAGCACGCTCATCCCGACATAAAGGGTGATCCTGGCAAGGAGGAGACTTTCAGATGTAGATGGGGTGAAGTATATCTCTATATTTCCGGACCTGAAACTAAAGATATTGAAGCTAAGATTCCAAAAAGATATAAAGATAGCTTTAATGTTTTTAATGAAATTATTTTAAAACCGGGAGATCAGTATACCCTGGCTCCAAATACCTGGCATTGGTTTCAGGGCGGACCCCGTGGTGCTGTATTATCAGAGTTTTCTACCCACAGTTATGATGCCGGAGATATATTTTATGATAAGGATATAGAAAGGGCGGCGGTAGATAATTAAATGATTAAAAGCAGGAGAAACCGTAGATCCGGATCCAATGAGGACCTGACATATAAAGTTTTGAGGATGTTGTTAATAGAAAGCAAAATTATAATATTATAGATGATTAGAAAGGTTTTATTATCATGGAAGTATCTTTTTCTGAAATGCTGGAAGATGCCAAAAAAAGAAATTATGCAGTAGGGTATTTTGAAAGCTGGAATCTG
>CBEVGD010000164.1:0-1904 GCA_965549355.1 uncultured bacterium
TTACAATTTCTCCTGCCTCCCCGGGAAAGGCATAGACTCCGTGATCGGGTATTCCTACCCAGAAGCTATCTTCTTTATAGAGTCCTTTCCCTTTGTACCAGGTGAGATAATCCTGAAAATCAGTAAAAATTTTACTGCTCTGAGGATGAAAGATACCCATTTCAGGAACAGTCTGTGGTTCTGCATAGTTCACATCAAGGCCACAGTCGCGACTAAGCAGGAAAAGAAGGAGATTTTTAATGTTTTCCCTGGTCGGCGAACGCCAATATTGTTTTACTTTGGGGTCGGAAATGATCTTTTCCGGCTCTTTTGGCACACTGCAAAGGCCATAGAGTTTTATCTTTTTAAAATCAACATTTTCTATGGCATAGCCTCGCAATTCTCTACCCATATCATCAACAATGATAAACCTGGATTGAGCAACAATCTCCGGTTCAATCTTTCCGTTTTTCAAATCTTCAGTAGTGTAAAAATAAAAGTTATATTTATCAGCCACTTCAGGAATTTTGCCCAAATCAAAAATGGCTTGACTCACCTTATAAGAAGAATGTGGATGTATAAGCAGAGTAATATTGCCTTTTTTCTGTGCGAATGCCTGGGAAGATAATAGATGGAAAGATACTAAAATAAACAGACAAAGCACAATCATACGTATCCACATTATCCTGTTTTCTGACCTCGGGTCTATGACTTCTATTTTCTGCTTTATAAGTTCATTCTTTCGGCACATAGATAATTTTCCTTTCTTCGTTCATCTTTCGGTCTGTCACCTTATTTTTTGTCGGCTACCAACGTAAGTCCGGACAGTCTATAAATTCAAATAGTTAGCAACTATAATTTATTAATAATCATATCTCATGCCAATAAAGAAACTTCTTCCGGGCATGGGATAGCCTTGGCGATACTCATAATCTTTGTCAAAAAGATTATTAATCTCTCCTCTTAAGGTAAGCCCTCCGTATCTTTCGGTCTTTAAGATTCTTTTGCTGATCATAAAATCAGCTACGGTAAAATCGTCAGCTTTTATTCTTTTACGACTTCCACTTTCGATATCTTTAATATCCTTCTCCCCGATATAGGCAAAATTAAGCCTGGTGGAGAAACTATCATAATCGGAAATACTGATACCGTATGAGGCAGTAAGATCAGATGTGTCCATTAAGTCTTCATTCTCTTCCTCATCTTCATATTTTGTGAGGTAAACAAAATTAACATATGGTTTAACTTCAATGTCCCAGCCAGGAAGTGAACCAAAATCATAAGAGAGTTCACCCTCAAAGCCTGAAATGGTGGCGTCTGCCACGTTATCCCATGAATAATTGCCTGTATCCAGGATACATGTTTCAATCATATCCTCCCAATCTGTGTAAAAATAGGTAAGAGAAGCATTAAAAGAAGCATAAAATAAATCTATGCCTCCCTCATATGTCCTGCTTGTTTCCACGTTTAAATCAGGATTGCCTACATAATGTCTTTCGCCGGAGTAATGATCTCCGGCCAGTTCCATGGCATCGGGCATCTTAAAGGCTTCTCCATAGTTGACCCTTAATTTCAGATAATCCGTGAGAAGATAGGCCACGCCTAACCGTGGAGTGAAGTTTTCATCAGATTCCGTATTTCCTTCAGGCTTTGTAACTTTCACTTCATATTCGTCATATCTCAATCCGGCGGACAGGATAAGCCTCTGGTCAAAGAATTTGGCTTTACCCAAAAGATAACAGGCTGGATTGTCAAAACTATACTCTCCAGGGGTTCCACTGGTTTCCATATCGTACTCAACCCAATCAATACCGACAGTAATACGATAATTTTCCAAGTTTGCAGTGAACTGTCCCTGCGCGCCCTGCTGGCAATGTCATTCAAAATAATATAACATATCGACTTAGTTATATTAAGTAGTTACA
>CBEVGD010000165.1:0-1626 GCA_965549355.1 uncultured bacterium
AAGAATCCTTTCCGATATCCGAAGAATAACTGGCCAGAACCTTAAAGCCGTTCTCTAAGAGTCTATGAATCAATTTATTACCTATGCTGGTGCCTGAAAAAACCAGGATCATATCTATGCCTTCCTTATTTATATCCTCTTGGATTTATCATTTTACCATTCAGGATCTTAGTTTGAGAATTTCCAATAATAATTACAGTATTCATATCAATGCTATGATCATTTATGTCTTTAAAATCGGTAATAATAACTTCTTCTGCGTCCCTGTAAGCATTTTTTACAATACCTACAGGAGTTTCGGGTTTTCTATATTTAGATAGCAGCTTAAGGGCTTCATTAAATTGCCAGACCCTCCCTTTGCTTGCCGGATTGTAGACAACTATCACCATATCTCCAGATGCGATTGCACCTAAACGTTTTATAATCTGTTCCCATGGGACTAAAAGATCGCTCAGGCTTATTACTGCAAAATCACAGATCAATGGTGATCCGAGCAAGGCTGAAGCAGCCAGGGCAGCCGTTATTCCGGGGATTATCTCGACTTGAATATTGTTTTTAGAGGATTCTTCCAGAATCAGGCCTGACATGCCGTAGATTCCCGGATCCCCGCTGCTTACCACAAGAACATTTTTCCCTTTTAATGCTTCACTGACAGCAAATTCTGCTCTTTGCCTTTCCTTCCTCATCCCAAAAGCTTTTGTCTCTTTGTCTTTCAAAAATTCTTTTCCAATTAATTGAAGATACTTCTTGTAACCCACGACAATATCGCACTCCGCTATGGCTTCGCTTAATCTGGGGACAATATATTCCTTTCTGCCGGGACCTATTCCTCCCACAAAAATTTTTCCCTTGCAATGGCTACGGTTATTTTTCTCCTGTACACAGTTTTTGGAACTACTATCTCTGTCCGCACTCCTGCAAGGATAGCTGCAATTTCGCATACGTTTCCCACACCTATCTTCTTTTTTACAAATTTAGAAAATGAAACATTATGTTCCAATTTCTTGAATTTTTCACTTTCTATAAACCTTAAAGGTATATGCAATTTATCTGCAATCTCTATCAATCCCTTTTCTTTTGACTTGATATCAATAGATGCGATTACTCTTACTTTATTTAATGATATTTTATTTTTACTAAGAATAAATTCCAATGCCTTTTTGATATCGCCGGCGGACACTCCTTTGCGGAGCCCGATCCCCACTATAATATTTTTTCCGGACTCAGTACCTGTAGTGATAATGCTTTCGATTCCGAGTACTGATGCAATATCAGAAGCTAATTTATTTGCTCCTCCTTCATGGCCGGATAGAAGCGATATTGAATATCTGCATCCATCATCGATTACTACAATAGGCTTATCTGTTTCTTTGTTTTTTATATATGGTTTAATCAACCTTACTGCTATGCCGCAGGCAGAAATAAAAACTATTCCGTCATTATCATTATATACATCCTCAAACTCTTCGCTGACACTCCTGCTCCCTATGAAGACTTTTCTATTTGATCGAATATAATCTTTTATACTTTCTTTTCCAAAATAATATATTTTAGAGCTAAAACTATTTGAGATAATATCAGCAACTCTAAAACCATCTTTTGAAAATGTGATAATACCAGGCATTA
>CBEVGD010000166.1:0-1561 GCA_965549355.1 uncultured bacterium
TTATCACATGGAGCCGCTACAAGGGAAGATCCAAAAAACGATTTTAAAGATATAATCATAGAAGCCAGAGATATTATGCAAAAAAACAAACTTATCTCTGGTAAAAGTATATCCGGCAATGTAGTAACCGCACTCGTGGATTCCCTGATGGGCAAGGGCTATGAGACAAGAGAACATGTGAAAAGGGTTGAGAAAATGGCAGGAGACCTTGCTGTATCACTCAAACTTCCGAAGAGCAAGGTCGATGAATTATCTATTCTGGCAAGCCTGCACGACCTCGGCAAGATCGCAATTCCGGATGATGTATTGAAGGAAAAGAAAAAACTAACAAAAGAAGATTGGGATATCATAAGGTCATATCCCGAAATAGGATATAATATTGCAAAATCATCATTTAAATTTTCTAATATAGCTGATTATATCTTATCCCATCATGAAAGATGGGATGGTAAAGGATACCCCAGGAAATTAAAGGGAAAGGATATTCCGTTATTATCCAGAATAATGGCTGTCATAGATTCCTATGATGTCATGAGGAGCGGAAGATTCTATAAAAAGACTCTAAGTAAGAGCGAAGCCATAAAAGAGCTTCGAGCCTGCAGCGGCAGGCAATTTGATCCCAGGATTGTAGAAAGATTTATTGGTATTATCGGTGAGGACTAATAATCAATCTTTATAGATCCCGGGTCTCCTATGTTTGATAAGCGGGAGTTCGTTTCTTATTCTGTTTATTTCTTTAAGTTCTATTTTTCCATATATTATGGTCTCATCCCCGGCAGCTTCAGAAATAATTTGTCCCCACGGGTCCGTTATTATGGAATGTCCATATACAGTATAGTCAGACGATATATCTCTGGCAGGGGATGCACATACAAAATATATCTGATTGTCAAGAGCTCTTGTCCGGGCGGTAATATGCCAGTGGGCCGGTCCGGTGGTCATATTAAAGGCAGCAGGTATTATTATCAGCCTGGCTCCATCAAGCGTCATTTTCCTTATAAGCTCCGGGTAGCGCATATCATAGCAAATCGCTACCCCTATTCTACAAAAATCCGTATCAAATACAGTGATTCTATCACCGGGAGAAATATATTTTGATTCTTTAAAGGAGATCCCATTTTTTATATTTACATCAAAAAGGTGTATCTTGCGATGCTTTGCCGCTATTTCTCCGTTCCTATCAAAGGTATAGGATGTATTGAACAGCTTTCCATTTTCGGCCTCAGGTATTGAACCGCCGACAATATATGTCTTTAACTCATTTGCCAGAGCTGATAAAAACTCTGTAGTCTCTCCCGGAAAGCTTTCTGCGTATCTGCCAAAATAGTTATGATTGAAGGGACAGTTAAACATCTCCGGAAGTACAATGATGTCCGGACAATGAGTTTTTTTAGCCTGTCTTATCAGCTCTTCCGCCCTCGAGAGATTGGCCCTTTTATTTTTTTCTACCTTCATCTGGCATACAGCGAGGTTGATGATCTGTTTTTCTATAGCCATATTAATTTATATAAGTATTTTGATCTTTATTTTGTTATTCATTTCCAAACTGATTGAGAATAAA
>CBEVGD010000167.1:0-1508 GCA_965549355.1 uncultured bacterium
CAGTAAAAATATTTTAAGATTGCCTGACCCTGACTTGTATGCATGTAATAATATTGATAGAATATATCCAGAATAATGTTACAGCAAAGGAGCTGCACAAAATGAATATTGAGCCCTCTACAACAATCCGTCAGAATTATAATGGCTTCTCAAAATACTGCCACGAGCTTGATGAGCCGGTTGTGCTTACGCGTAATGGCAAAGCTGACCTGGTAGTTATGAGCCATGAAGCATTCCGGCGCATGGAAGCCCGGGTTAAATTACAATCCAGATTGCTCGTGGCCGAAAAACAAATTGCCGAAGATGCACCGCTGACCGATCATAATAAAGTCATTAAAAGAATACGGAATAAGATAAATGCTGCAAAGGAATAAAATCAAATATGCTCCTTCGGCAGTGGATGATATGGATGAGATCTTTTCATATATATCAAAGGATAATATTTCTACTGCAGAAGCCATGCTGGATAAAATAGATGATGGGATAAGCAGACTTGCAGAGTTTCCAAATATGGGTTCATTGCTATCTGAAGAAGAATACACACTTATCCAGCGCGGATACCGCTTTATCATTATATCGCCATATATAATTTTTTACAGGATAATCAATAATACTATTATCATCCACCGGATATTGCACGAACGGCGTGATTATCTACGCGAACTGTTTGAATTCTATCCTTGATCTTATATCTATTTAATTTTAAACAATCTCTTAAAATAAGCCCCGTGCCAGAAAGTATGGAATAGTGAGATTATAAACATTGCTATGCCGATTTCAACATGCCAGTACAAGACATTAAAAGGCATGGGCATCTCTACCCCATAATTAATTCTTATCACCAGCAAAACACCCAGTAATCCTGAGATTAAAAAAGATACCAGCAGGATGATGTTCCAAATTTTTCTATGAGTGGCGACTCTAATGATTTTTTTCCTGGACAGAATATAGCTTATCGTATATAAAGCAATTAAAACCAGAAAAATCAGCAGAAGATGGTAAGTTATTTTTGATTGATTATCAGTTTCTACTTCAGCCTCCGGAATTTGATCGCCGGAATTTGATTCTGCCACAGCAATTGCCGCGGCCCCTGTAGCAATTGTCATATCTTCTGTAGTAATTGTTGAGTCTTCTGCAGCAGTTACTGTGTCATCTTTGGCGGTTGTTGTGTCGTTACTTCTGTCTTCAGGCGCGGGCTGAGATTTATCGCATATTCCATCATTATCAGCATCAATGTAGCGACTGCACTCTCCGGGGAAAGCGCAGTCTGCTTTATCATATGGACAATCCTCAAATGCCAGGGTCGCCGCCGGGATTAAAACCAGCAGTATCAATATAAGGATTATTTTTTTCATATTTTTGTAAGATTCACATTTATTAATTTATGTTCTGTTCCTTTTCCTCTTCCGCAAGATCCTTGATTATTGCGGGGGAAAATTTATATTCCGCCACTCTTATTTCTTCCAGTGTTGTATCAACGGTATAATCTCCCTGCAGATCAAATTCAG